>NZ_JAKUGG010000029.1:0-58581 GCF_022663835.1 Bacillus cereus group sp. BfR-BA-01347
ATGATGGCAGAGAGGTCACACCCGTTCCCATACCGAACACGGAAGTTAAGCTCTCTAGCGCCGATGGTAGTTGGGACCTTGTCCCTGTGAGAGTAGGACGTCGCCAAGCAACTAAACACGAGTCAAATGACTCGTGTTTTTTCGTGTTTTCTTTTATAATCCATAGTAATTAAAAAAATGTGCTTAAATAATTACTATTTTGATTAAATGCAGGGGAATGTGGCTAGGATAGTGAATAAGCAAAAGAGTTGCAAATTTTATTAATACGTATATAATTAAAGTCAAAGATAGTCAAAGTCAATAAAGGTGGCGGATAAATGAGAAATATATCTGATATCATTGAGCAATATCTAAAGCAAGTTATTGACTTAAGTAATAATAATGTGATTGAAATCAAAAGAAATGAGATTGCGGATCGCTTCGAGTGCGTACCATCTCAAATCAATTATGTAATCAATACCCGTTTTACATTAGAAAGAGGATTTGTAGTAGAAAGTAAACGTGGTGGAGGAGGTTACATTCGCATTATAAAAGTCAAACTGCATGATGATATAGACATTATTGATCAAATGCTTCATATGATTGATCATAGCGTTGCACAAGGGAATGCAGAGAGTATGATTATACGTTTATTAGAAGAGGGAATTATAACAGGCCGTGAAGCAAAACTAATGTTAAGTGTACTAGATCGTTCTGTATTATCAATGGATATTCCTTCTCGAGATGAACTTAGGGCTCGAATATTATGCGCAATGTTAAGAACACTGAAATATAAATAAATACAGCTTTTGTAAAAGAATGATAATTAAGATAGGGCAGTTAAATATTGTAGAAGTTTTGAAAAAGAGCATGTACTTTTATCTAAATGGATTAAGGAAAGAGGACAATCTAGTAATGTATGAAAAGTATCATGAGGTAGATCGTTCCTGTTGTAAAGGTGGGGATATTGATGACTTGTCAAAACTGTAATATAAGACCAGCAACTTTACATTATACAAAAGTAATCAACGAGAAGAAGGCGGAAGTTCATCTTTGTGAGCAATGTGCAGAGCAAAGTGGCTATACGTCTTTCTTTCAATCATCACAGTCTAACTTTTCATTTCATGATGTATTTGCTGGTTTATTACACGGTGAATCAACAATGTTTGGAGAAGGAAAAAACGGGTTTTCAAATACAAATACAGTAAGATGTCCAGGTTGTAAGATGACATATGAACATTTTACAAAGGTGGGACGCTTTGGTTGTGCTTCTTGTTACGATACATTTAAAGGACACTTAAACCCATTGTTAAAGCGACTTCATGGTGGACATACAGAACATTGTGGAAAAATTCCGGAACGAATGGAAGGAAATATCCACTTAAAGAAAGAATTAGATGAACTAAAACTTATTCTGAAACAATATGTACAGAATGAGGAGTTTGAGAAAGCTGCTGAGGTAAGAGATGAAATTGGAGGGCTTGAAACTCAGCTTAGTGAGCATAGAGAGGGGGAGTAGTTCTATGTCACTGGACAAAATTATGAATGAAGCGATTAGTCCATGGATGAAGGGGGATGGCCCTGATTCTGATATTGTTTTAAGTAGTCGAATTCGTTTGGCTCGTAATTTTAAGCAATATCAATTTTCTACTATGCAAAACGAAGAGGAAGCTCAAAAGGTTCAAGAATTATTTAAAAAGAAATTTATAAATAAAGCGGTAGAGCCCTTTGGGAAGTTTGGACTATTAAAAATGAATGAATTAACTCCTCTTCAAAGGAGAGTTTTAGTTGAAAAGCATTTAATTAGTCCAAATCTAGCAGGGACTGAATATGGAGCATGTCTGTTATCAGAAAGCGAACACATTAGTGTGATGCTTAATGAGGAAGACCACATTAGGATTCAGTGCCTATTTCCAGGACTACAGTTATCAAAGGCGCTTCAAAGCGCCAATCAAATAGATAATTGGATTGAAAAAGAGGTTGAATATGCTTTTGATGAATCACTTGGATATATTACGAGTTGTCCTACTAACGTTGGTACAGGATTAAGAGCTTCTGTAATGATTCATTTACCAGGGCTGGTTTTAACAAAAAGAATTAGCCGTATTATACAAGTAATTCAAAAATTAGGTTTAGTAGTAAGAGGAATATACGGTGAAGGTAGCGAAGCGTTAGGTAATATATTTCAAGTATCAAATCAAATGACGCTAGGGAAATCCGAAGAAGATATTATTGCAGATTTAAAGAGTGTCATGCAGCAAATTATACAACAAGAAAAATTGGCCAGAGAATTAATTGTACAAAATTCGAGTATTGAGCTTGAAGATAAGGTTTATCGTTCTTACGGTATACTAGCAAACAGTCGTTTAATTCAATCTGCAGAAGCGGCAACTTGCTTATCGGATGTACGACTCGGTATTGATCTAGGATATATAAAAGGTATATCGAGAAATATTTTGACTGAGCTAATGGTTCTTACGCAACCTGGTATTTTACAACAATATGCAGGAGGACCTTTAGGACCAGAAGAAAGAGATTATCGAAGAGCAACCTTAATCCGTGAGCGATTACGTATTGAAAAAAACTAAGCGCAAGTAGGAGGCGATTTCTATGATGTTTGGAAGATTTACAGAAAGAGCACAGAAAGTATTAGCTTTATCTCAAGAGGAAGCAATTCGCATTGGGCATAATAACATTGGAACAGAACATATTTTACTTGGGCTTGTACGCGAAGGTGAAGGAATTGCAGCAAAAGCGTTAATTGCTCTTGGATTGAGCCCGGAGAAAGTGCAAAAAGAGGTAGAAGCGTTAATTGGACGTGGAACAGAAGCTTCTCAAACTGTACATTATACACCTCGTGCTAAAAAAGTTATTGAATTGTCTATGGATGAAGCGCGTAAGCTAGGACATTCTTACGTTGGAACAGAACATATTTTACTTGGCTTAATCCGTGAAGGTGAAGGTGTAGCGGCACGTGTATTAAATAATTTAGGTGTAAGCCTCAATAAAGCAAGACAACAAGTGTTACAACTTCTTGGAAGTAACGAAGCAAGTTCAGGTCACCAAGGTGGTTCATCGACAAATGCAAATACACCGACACTAGACAGTTTAGCGCGCGACTTAACAGTTGTTGCACGTGAGAATCGTTTGGATCCTGTTATTGGACGTAGTAAAGAAATTCAACGTGTAATTGAAGTGTTAAGCCGTAGAACAAAAAACAATCCAGTGTTAATTGGAGAGCCTGGTGTAGGTAAAACAGCAATTGCTGAAGGGTTAGCACAGCAAATCGTAAATAATGAAGTTCCTGAAACGTTAAGAGATAAGCGTGTTATGACACTAGATATGGGAACAGTGGTAGCTGGGACGAAATATCGTGGTGAGTTTGAAGATCGTTTAAAGAAAGTAATGGATGAAATACGTCAAGCAGGGAATATTATTCTATTTATTGATGAACTTCATACATTAATCGGTGCAGGTGGAGCAGAAGGTGCAATCGATGCATCGAATATTTTAAAACCATCTTTAGCACGCGGAGAATTACAATGTATTGGTGCGACAACTTTAGATGAGTATCGTAAATATATTGAAAAGGATGCAGCTTTAGAGAGACGTTTCCAGCCAATTCATGTTGATGAGCCGAGTCTAGAAGAATCAACTCAAATCTTGAAAGGTTTACGCGATCGTTATGAGGCCCATCACCGTGTGTCTATTACAGATGATGCAATTGATGCAGCTGTGAAACTTTCAGATCGTTATATTACGGATCGCTTCTTACCAGATAAAGCAATTGATTTAATTGATGAAGCTGCTTCAAAGGTTCGCTTACGTTCTTATACAACACCACCAAACTTAAAAGAGCTTGAAGTGAAGCTTGAGGAAATTCGAAAAGAAAAAGATGCAGCTGTACAAAGTCAAGAGTTTGAAAAGGCTGCTTCCTTACGTGATATGGAACAACGCTTACGTGAGAAATTGGAAGATACAAAGCGTCAGTGGAAAGAACAACAAGGAAAAGAAAATTCAGAGGTTACGGTAGAAGATATTGCAAATGTCGTTTCTACATGGACACGTATCCCTGTTTCTAAACTTGCACAAACAGAGACTGATAAATTATTAAACTTAGAATCCATTCTTCATGATCGTGTCATCGGTCAGGATGAAGCTGTAGTGGCTGTAGCGAAAGCTGTTCGTCGTGCAAGAGCAGGATTGAAAGATCCGAAACGTCCAATTGGTTCATTTATTTTCTTAGGGCCAACAGGTGTAGGTAAAACAGAATTAGCAAGAGCATTGGCAGAATCTATGTTCGGTGATGAGGATGCAATGATTCGCATTGATATGTCTGAGTATATGGAGAAACATTCAACTTCTCGCTTAGTTGGTTCTCCTCCAGGATATGTTGGGTATGAAGAAGGCGGACAATTAACAGAGAAGGTTCGTCGTAAGCCTTATTCAGTTGTCCTATTAGATGAAGTAGAGAAGGCACATCCTGATGTATTTAATATTCTACTACAGGTATTGGAAGATGGTCGTTTAACTGATTCTAAAGGACGTACAGTTGATTTCCGTAATACGATTGTTATTATGACGTCTAACGTTGGTGCTGAGGCGTTAAAACGTAACAAACATCTTGGATTTAACGTACAAGATGAAAGCCGTGATTATTCGGATATGAAAGGTAAAGTAATGGATGAGCTGAAAAAGGCATTTCGTCCAGAATTCTTAAACCGTATTGATGAAATTATCGTATTCCATATGCTTGAGAAAAAACATATTCAAGAAATTGTGACTCTTATGGTAAATCAGCTAGTGAATCGCTTAAAAGAACAAGAAATTGAATTGCACTTAACAGAAGGAGCGATTGCAGCTATTGCTGATAAAGGGTTTGATCGTGAATATGGTGCTCGTCCACTACGTAGAGCAATTCAGAAGCATGTAGAAGATAGACTATCGGAAGAACTTTTAAAAGGGGCTATTGAGAAAGGACAAAAAGTTATCTTTGATGTAGAAGGGGAAACATTTGTCATTCATAGTGCTGAAAAGGTAAAATAAGTATAGACAAACTAAGAGGGCTACGAGATAGCCCTCTTTCTTGTACGAGAAGGTCAAATGTTTATAGATGAAAGCGAAGTGAAATATAAAAAGATATGGCTAAAAAGAAAACAAAATTCACATGTCAAGAGTGTGGTTATCAATCACCAAAATATATGGGTAAATGTCCAGGGTGTGGTCAATGGAATTCGCTTGTTGAAGAGATGGAACCCGTTGTATCATCCAGACGCCTAAATTATGCAAATGCAATTCAAACAGAAGTAACAAAACCAAGACGTCTTACAGAAGTAGAAACAAAGTCTGAGGCACGTATTGAAACAAAATTTCAGGAGTTTAACCGTGTACTAGGTGGCGGAATTGTAGATGGA
Organism: Bacillus cereus group sp. BfR-BA-01347; assembly: GCF_022663835.1. Taxonomy (NCBI): domain Bacteria; kingdom Bacillati; phylum Bacillota; class Bacilli; order Caryophanales; family Bacillaceae; genus Bacillus; species Bacillus cereus group sp. BfR-BA-01347. The sequence goes on from NZ_JAKUGG010000029.1 coordinate 5,394, forward strand.
TCTTTAGTACTTATTGGTGGGGACCCTGGGATTGGAAAATCAACGTTATTATTACAGATTTCCTCGCAATTAGCAGATGCTTCATATGATGTATTGTATATATCAGGTGAGGAGTCAGCAAAGCAGATTAAACTTCGTGCAGATCGTTTACATGTAAATGGTAGTAATCTATTTGTTGTATCAGAGACAGATTTACAGCGTATTGCAGCACATATTGAAGAGATGAATCCTGCTTTTGTTGTTATTGATTCTATTCAAACGATACATTTACCTGAGGTGACATCAGCTCCTGGTAGTGTGGCGCAAGTACGTGAATGTACAGCAGAATTAATGAAACTTGCAAAAACAAAAGGAATCCCAATTTTCATCGTAGGACATGTGACAAAAGAAGGTGCAATTGCGGGGCCGCGTATGTTAGAACATATGGTCGATGCAGTTCTTTACTTTGAAGGAGATCGACACCATACATATCGTATTTTACGAGCTGTAAAGAATCGTTTTGGTTCTACGAATGAAATGGGTATCTTTGAAATGAAAGAACTTGGCCTTGCGGAAGTCTTAAATCCTTCTGAAATTTTCCTTGAGGAAAGACCAGTTGGAGTTGCAGGTTCAACAGTAGTTGCCTCAATGGAAGGAACAAGACCAGTTTTAGTAGAAATACAGGCATTAATTTCCCCTACTAGTTTTGGAAATCCTCGAAGAATGGCGACAGGAATTGATCATAATCGTGTCTCGCTTATTATGGCGGTACTAGAGAAAAGAACAGGTTTACTATTACAAAATCAAGATGCGTATTTAAAAGTAGCTGGTGGTTTGAAATTAGATGAACCGGCAATTGATTTAGCTGTTGCCTTAAGTATAGCTTCAAGTTTTAGAGATAAATCTACGGCACCAACTGATGCGGTAATAGGAGAAGTTGGATTAACTGGAGAAATAAGAAGAGTATCAAGAATCGAACAACGTGTACAAGAAGCAGCTAAATTAGGATTTCAACGTGCTATCATTCCTAGAAAAAATTTAGGGGGGTGGACAATTCCAGAGGGGATTGAGGTTGTAGGTGTTTCTAATTTAGGAGAAGCGCTTCGTTTGACATTAGGAGGCTAGGCTATGGAAGAAAATAAGCAACGTGTCAAAAGTATAATTAATATTTTACAGCTCGTGGCCCCGGGAACACCACTGCGCGAAGGGATAGATAATGTACTTCGCGCACAAACAGGGGGACTAATTGTTCTTGGGTATAATGAGCAGATTAAAAGCATTGTTGATGGTGGTTTTCATATTAATTGCGCATTCTCTCCTGCTAGTTTATATGAATTAGCAAAAATGGATGGAGCACTTATTTTAAATGAAACTGGAAGTAAAATTTTAATTGCAAACGCACAGTTAGTTCCGGATTCATCTATTGATTCTATTGAAACAGGTATGCGTCACCGAACAGCAGAGCGTGTAGCAAAGCAGACGGGCAGCCTTGTTGTGGCCATTTCACAAAGACGTAATGTAATTACGCTATATCAAGGGAACTTACGTTATACACTAAAAGATATAGGTGTCATTTTAACGAAGGCAAATCAAGCAATTCAAACGCTAGAAAAATATAAGGCTGTATGGAATGACGGCATTACGAATTTGGGCATTCTAGAATTTGAAGAGGTCGTTACAATGTCCGAGGTGGTTCACGTTTTACATAGTGTTGAAATGGTGCTGCGTATAAAAAATGAAATATTGAGCTATATTCATGAGTTAGGAACAGAAGGTAGGTTAATTCGTTTACAGCTTACAGAATTACTAGCTGATTTAGAGGCAGAGGCAGCATTGTTAATTAAAGATTATCACCAGGAGAAAACACAAGACCATCATCAAATCTTGAAAAAGTTACAAGATCTTGCAAATACACAACTTTTAGAGGATAGTGATTTAGTTAAATTACTTGGCTATCCAGGACAAACAAGTTTAGAAGAAAGTGTGACACCTAGAGGGTATCGAATTACAAGCAAGATTTCTCGTGTTCCGCCACTTATTATAGAGAATTTAATTAATCGATTTAAAACATTGCAAGGTGTTTGCCGAGCAACTATTAATGAATTGGATGATGTGGAAGGAATTGGAGAAGTGAGAGCGAAGAAAATACGAGAAGGTCTAAAAAGAATTCAAGAGCATCTCTATATGAGTAGACACAATTAAGAATATTACATTGATTCTATAATATAACGACACTAGAACATTTTTGGTATATGATATGATATATTGGTAAATAAAACTATTTACAAAAAAACACGTCCGCTTTTGCATTCGGCGTTTTGATTAGCGAAACAATGGTTAATAATGAGTAGGAGGTGGTTGGATGTTAAAACGGATTGTACAGCTCTTCTTTTTAGTGATCGGGGGAGCGTTAGGGATTTACTTAATCCCAAAAATTATTAATGTATTAGATATCGGTGCGGTTCCTTTGTTGGAAGGATCGTATGTTCGTGCAATTATTGGTGCAATTATTTTATTTTTAACAACATTTTGGCTTGTAGATTATATTGTTCAACTTATTAAGCATATTGAAGAGGCTCTTGTAAAGGCGCCTGTAGCAGATGTTTTATTTGGTACATTAGGATTAATCTCTGGTCTTATTGTTGCATATTTAATTTTGATACCAATTCGTGAATTTACAATTCCAGTTATTAGTACGGTGTTGCAAGTGTTCTTCACCCTTTTACTTGGATATTTAGGATTTCAAGTAGGATTTAAAAAGAGGAATGAATTGCTAGGATTATTTACATTACCCCAACGCGGAGGTAAGAAGAAAAACAATAGTGAGAATGAAGAGGTAGAGGTCGAAGCGGAAAAATCTACGACTCATTGGAAAATTCTTGATACGAGTGTAATTATTGATGGACGTATTGCAGATATTTGCCAAACAAAGTTTTTAGAAGGAACAATTGTCATTCCGCAATTCGTATTAGAAGAGCTTCAGCATATTGCCGATTCTTCAGATGCTTTAAAGCGTAATCGTGGCCGCAGAGGACTAGACATTTTAAATCGTATTCAAAAGGAGATGCCAATTCCGGTAGAAATTTATGAAGGCGATTTCGATGATATCCAAGAAGTAGATAGCAAGCTTGTAAAGTTGGCAAAAATCACTGGTGGAACTGTAGTAACAAACGATTTCAATTTAAACAAAGTTTCTGAATTACAAGGGGTTACGGTGTTAAACATTAATGATTTAGCTAATGCGATTAAACCAGTCGTACTCCCTGGTGAAGAATTAAGTGTTTATGTTGTGAAAGATGGTAAAGAACAAAATCAAGGTGTTGCATACTTAGATGATGGTACGATGATTGTAGTAGAAGATGGTAGAGAGTATGTGGGTTCACAACTTGACGTACTTGTTACTAGCGTATTACAAACATCGGCTGGTCGTATGATTTTCGCAAAACGTAAATTGCTAGAAAAAGCATTATAAGTAGAGGATTATTAATATGTATACATTAATTATTCCGGCGGCGGGCCAAGGAAAACGAATGGGTGCTGGTAAAAATAAGTTATTTTTACTTATAGATGAAGTACCAATTATTGTGCACACATTGCGTGCTTTTGAAAAAGATAAAGCGTGCAAAAGTATTATTATGGCAATTAACGAAGAGGAACGCCCGTATTTTGAAGAGTTAATGCAGAAGTACCAGATTGAAAAGCACGTACAATTTATTCAGGGTGGAGCCGAAAGACAAGATAGCGTATATAACGCACTTCAGTATGCGAGTGGTGTCGAATATGTTCTTGTGCATGACGGGGCGCGCCCGTTCGTAACGAATAAAGTGATTCGCGATGTATTAACTGCAGCAGAAAAATATGGAGCTTCCATTTGTGCAGTGCCAGTAAAAGATACTGTTAAGAAAGTAGAGCGGGGTGTTGTTGTAGAAACGGTAGAGCGATCTCAACTTAACGCTGTACAAACACCACAAGGATTCTCTGTTTCTCTTTTGCTAGAAGCTCATAGAAGCGCAAAGCAAAGTTGTTTTCTTGGCACAGATGATGCAAGTCTCGTAGAACGTGTTGGGAAGCAAGTAGGTGTAGTAGAGGGGAGTTACTATAATATTAAAGTGACGACTCCGGAAGATCTATTAATTGCTGAAAGTTTCCTACGTGTTCAGAAGAAATAACGTTGATGATGTGTTAATAAAGAAAAGCTCGGCAACAGCCGGGCTTTTCTTTATAAGGATAGCGATATAATATAGAGTCATAAAGCTCAGTAGTTTAGCTTAAGGAGGAAGTAAGGATGTTTCGAATTGGACAAGGTTTTGATGTACATGAATTTGCGGAAGGGCGCCCGTTGATTATCGGTGGAATTACAATTCCACACGAGAAAGGATTAATCGGTCATTCAGATGCAGATGTATTGTTACATACGATTGCTGATGCATGTTTAGGTGCGATTGCAGCAGGAGATATCGGAAAGCATTTTCCTGATACAGACCCAGCTTTTAAAGATGCAGATTCAGCTGTATTGTTACAAAAAGTTTGGGAATTTGTACGTGAACAAGGTTATGAGTTAGGAAATTTAGATTGTACAATTATTGCTCAAAAACCAAAAATGGCACCACATATTGAGAGCATGCGTAAGCGCATTAGTGAACTGTTAGAAACGTCTATCGATAACATTAATGTAAAGGCAACAACAACAGAAAAATTAGGATTTACAGGTAGAGAAGAAGGGATTGCTTCTCAAGCAGTTGTTTTATTACAGAAAAAATAATGGTTTTTAATTCGTAAGATGGATAATCACATTTTTTTGGTGTACAATTATAGAATGTGTTGACATTAAGAATGGAAGGTGTACCAATTATGGAAAAGCAAGTGAGAGTACGCTACGCGCCAAGTCCAACAGGACACTTACATATCGGAAATGCGCGTACGGCATTATTTAATTATTTATTTGCTCGTCATTTAGATGGCAAGTTTATTATTCGTATTGAAGATACTGATGTAAAACGTAACGTGGCTGGTGGAGAAGAAAGCCAATTAAAATACTTGAAATGGCTCGGTATGGACTGGGATGAAGGTGTTGATGTTGGTGGTGAATTTGGACCGTATCGCCAAACAGAGCGTTTAGATATTTATAAAAAATTATATGAAGATTTATTAGAGCGTGGTTTAGCTTATAAATGTTATATGACAGAAGAAGAGCTTGAAGCAGAGCGTGAAGGACAAATCGCTCGCGGTGAAACACCTCGTTACGCAGGTAACCACCGTGAATTAACTGCAGAACAAGTGAAAGAATTTGAAGCTGAGGGACGTATTCCAAGTATTCGCTTCCGTGTACCAGCTGATCGTGACTACACATTCAAAGATATTGTAAAAGATGAAGTTGCGTTCCATTCAAATGATTTCGGTGATTTTGTTATTGTGAAAAAAGATGGAATTCCAACTTATAACTTTGCAGTAGCAGTAGATGATCATCTAATGGAAATTACACATGTACTTCGTGGTGATGATCATATTTCAAATACACCGAAACAAATGATGATTTATGAAGCTTTCGGCTGGGATATTCCACAATTCGGTCATATGACTCTAATTGTTAATGAAAGTCGTAAAAAGTTAAGTAAGCGTGATGAATCTATTATTCAATTTATTGAGCAATATAAAGAGCTTGGGTATCTTCCAGAAGCAATCTTTAACTTTATTGCACTACTAGGTTGGTCTCCGGTAGGAGAAGAAGAAATCTTCTCTAAAGATGAGTTTATCAAAATGTTCGATGCAGCTCGTTTATCAAAATCACCTGCATTATTTGATTCTCAAAAACTAAAATGGATGAACAACCAGTATATGAAAAAGCAAGATTTAGATACGGTTGTAGAGTTAAGCTTACCGCATTTAGTGAAAGCTGGACGTGTGGGAGAAACTTTAAGCGAACAAGACCAAGCTTGGATTCGTGATGTAATTGCTTTATACCATGAACAAATGAGTTTTGGAGCTGAAATTGTAGAGCTTTCTGAAATGTTCTTTAAAGATCATGTTGATTATGAAGAAGAAGGACAAGAAGTATTAAATGGTGAACAAGTACCTGAAGTACTTCGTGCATTTGCTGGTCAAATAGAAGCTCTAGAAGCAATGGAGCCAGCAGCAATTAAGGCAGCGATTAAAGCAGTTCAAAAGGAAACAGGACATAAAGGTAAAAATTTATTTATGCCAATCCGTGTTGCAACTACAGGACAAACGCATGGTCCAGAGCTTCCGAATGCTATTGCACTTCTTGGAAAAGAAAAAGTTTTAAATCGTCTTCAAAAAGTAATTGGTTAACATTTTCTAGATTTAGAAATATAATAAGTATACCTAAAACCTAATAAGGAAAAGCGACGAGAAGGAGAAGTAGAAAATCAGGCTTTTTACAGAGAGAACCACCTTTAGGCTGGGAGTGGTTTATAAGCGGATTTTTGAAATGCCCCTTCGAGTCTTCTGCTGAACAGCGAATTGCTTCGTGGGATGTCTTAGGCCGCAAAGTAAGCAGAAGCGGTGTACACCGTTATCATGGATGAGTTTGAGGCTTTTTTAAGCCTAAACAGAGTGGAACCGCGCTTAAAAGGCGTCTCTGTCAATATGACAGAGACGCCTTTTTTTTATACCGTGTAAATAGGTATGAATATAGAATTTATCTCCTTATATAAAGAATTAGAGGAGAAGTGATGAGTTAGGGGAGTTAGTTCGTTCGACAAAAAAGCAGCCCATAAAGGGGAGGGAACACCGATGTTTAAGAGGCTTCGGGAAGATATTGAAGTCGTTTTTGAACAGGATCCAGCGGCAAGAGGTTATTTCGAAGTCATTTTAACTTACTCTGGATTACATGCAGTTTGGGCCCACCGAATTGCACATGCTTTTTATAAAAGAAATTTTTTCTTTCTTGCACGTTTTGTTTCACAAGTGAGCCGCTTTTTTACTGGCATTGAGATCCATCCAGGAGCAACTATTGGTCGACGCTTTTTCATAGATCATGGAATGGGAGTTGTAATTGGAGAAACTTGTGAAATTGGTGATAATGTAACGATTTATCAAGGGGTTACATTAGGTGGTACAGGAAAAGAAAAAGGGAAGAGGCACCCAACAATTCAGGATAATGTATTAATTGCGACGGGTGCTAAAGTTCTTGGGTCTATTACTGTGGGGGAGAATTCTAAAATCGGAGCAGGGTCTGTCGTATTAAAAGAAGTTCCTGCACATTCTACAGTTGTAGGTATACCTGGCCGTGTCGTTATTCAAAATGGAGTAAAGATTGGTCAAGAATTAAATCACTCTGACCTTCCAGATCCGATTTTTGATAAATTAAAGGCTATGGAAGTAGAAATTGATAAATTGAAGAAACAATTGGAATTAAAGGTAGAAAGGAAGGATAAAAATGACTATTCACATTTATAATACGTTAACACGTCAAAAAGAAGAGTTTATTCCATTAGAAGAAAATAAGGTGAAGATGTATGTATGCGGACCTACAGTTTATAACTACATTCATATTGGGAATGCAAGACCTCCTATGGTATTCGATACAGTGCGTCGTTATTTAGAATACAAAGGATACGATGTGCAATATGTATCTAACTTTACGGATGTAGATGATAAATTAATTAAAGCGGCAAATGAATTAGGTGAAGATGTACCGACAATTGCTGATCGTTTTGTTGAAGCGTACTTTGAAGATGTAACAGCACTAGGTTGCAAACACGCAACAGTTCATCCTCGTGTAACAGAAAATATGGATATCATTATTGAATTTATTCAAGAACTTGTGAATAAAGGGTATGCATATGAATCAGAGGGTGATGTGTACTTTAAGACGAAGGAATTCGAAGGTTACGGTAAATTATCACATCAACCAATCGCAGATTTACGTCACGGTGCTCGTATTGAGGTAGGGGAAAAGAAACAAGACCCTCTTGATTTTGCTTTATGGAAAGCTGCGAAAGAAGGAGAAATCTTCTGGGAAAGCCCTTGGGGGCAAGGACGTCCAGGATGGCATATTGAATGCTCAGCAATGGCGCGTAAGTACTTAGGGGATACAATTGACATTCATGCTGGTGGTCAAGACTTGGCGTTCCCACATCATGAAAATGAAATTGCGCAGTCAGAGGCATTGACTGGAAAAACGTTTGCACGTTACTGGATGCATAATGGATATATTAATATTAACAATGAGAAGATGTCTAAATCGCTTGGTAACTTTATTTTAGTTCACGATATTATTAAGCAATACGACCCGCAGTTAATTAGATTCTTTATGTTATCAGTACACTATCGTCACCCGATTAACTTTAGTGAAGAGTTATTACAAAGTACGAATAATGGACTGGAAAGAATTAAAACAGCTTATGGAAACTTAAAGCATCGTATGGAGAGTAGTACGGATTTAACGGACCATAATGAGAAATGGTTAGCTGAAATAGAGAAATTCCAGACTGCATTTGAAGAGGCAATGAATGATGACTTTAACACTGCAAATGCAATTACCGAATTATACAACGTAGCAAATCATGCAAATCAATATTTACTTGAAGAGCATACATCTAAAGTTGTAATTGAAGCATACGTAAAACAACTGGAAACGTTATTTGATATTTTAGGATTAGAATTATCAAAAGAAGAATTACTGGATGAAGAAATTGAAGAGCTTATCCAAAAGCGCATTGAAGCTCGTAAAAATCGCGATTTCGCATTGTCTGATCAAATTCGTGACGATTTAAAAGAACGTAATATTATTTTAGAAGATACCGCTCAAGGTACAAGATGGAAAAGAGGATAAGGATGATTGATGCAAAGCAATTAAACAGCTTGGCGTTAGCGTATATGGGTGATGCGGTATATGAACAATATATCCGCTATCACCTCCTTCAAAAAGGAAAAGTTCGCCCTAATCAATTACATCGCTTAGGGACGAGCTTTGTTTCAGCAAAAGCACAGGCGAAAGTTGTTTATCATTTATTAGAGACGGCATTTTTGACAGAGGAAGAAGAGGCGGTATTAAGAAGAGGGCGTAATGCAAATTCAGGTACAGTTCCGAAAAATACGGATGTACAAACATATCGACATAGTACAGCCTTTGAAGCACTAATTGGTTATCATCATTTATTAAATAATCGTGAAAGATTAGATGAAATTGTATATAAGGCAATTGCAGTTTTAGAAGAAAAGGAAGGGGGCACATCATCATGACTAGTGAATATATTATCGGACGTAACCCTGTAATTGAAGCGTTAAGATCAGGGAGAGATATTAATAAAATTTGGATCGCAGAAGGTGCTGCCAAAGGACAAGTACAAATTGTACTAGCGTTAGCGAAAGAAAATAAGATTATTTTACAACATGCACCAAAGAAAAAGTTAGATCAATTAGTTGAGGGTAATCATCAAGGTGTAATTGCTCAAGTAGCTGCATATCAGTATGCAGAGTTAGAAGATTTATTCAAAGTGGCAGAAAAACGTAATGAAGATCCATTCTTCTTAATTTTAGATGAGATTGAAGATCCGCATAACCTAGGTTCTATTATGCGTACTGCTGATGCAACAGGAGCTCATGGAATTATTATTCCGAAGAGAAGAGCTGTGGGACTTACAGCATCAGTTGCGAAAGCATCAACAGGAGCGATTGAATACATTCCTGTTGCGCGCGTAACAAACTTATCTCGTACAATTGATGAATTAAAAGAGCGTGGACTTTGGATTGCTGGTACAGATGCCAAAGGGAAAACGGATTACCGTAATTTAGATGGTACAATGCCGATTGGATTAGTAATTGGTAGTGAAGGAAAAGGTATGAGTCGTATTATTGGTGAAAAATGTGATTTCCTAATCACTCTACCGATGGTGGGGAAAGTTACATCCTTAAATGCTTCAGTAGCCGCAAGTTTGTTAATGTATGAGGTATATCGTAAACGTCACGAAATTGGTAAATAAAAAATGAACGATATTTTAATCGTTGACGGTTACAACATTATCGGAGCTTGGGGAGATTTGAAGAAACTGCGGGATGTAGATTTACAATCATCAAGAGATGCGCTTATTGATAAGATGGCGGATTATCAAGGGTATACAGGCACAAAAGTGATGATAGTCTTTGATGCCTATACAGTCCATGGTATTGAAAAAAAGATGAAACAATCTCGTGTAGAAGTCATATTCACACGAAAGAATCAAACTGCAGACGAAAAGATAGAGCAACTTGCAATAGAGCTTAGAAATATAAATACACAAATATATGTTGCGACTTCTGATTATACAGAACAATGGGTTATATTTGGGCAAGGTGCCCTTCGAAAATCTGCGCGTGAATTAGAGTTGGAAGTACAAGCGATGGAACAACAAGTAAGAAGGCGTACAAAAGACACGAAAGAACAGCAGCCCGCCATGCGAAAGATATTTAGTAAAGATATTACAGAAAAATTAGAAAAATTAAGAAGAGGAGAGCGTTGAAGCATTGACGCTCTTTATCTTTTTACTGTATAATATTGCTAAATAAATAGCGGTCGGAGGGATCAAGGTGGAAGCAGGCTTCGTAAGTATAGGCGACGTTACATTTCGTGATTTAGAGGATGAGGCAATCGTTGAGTTAGTTCGAAAAGGTAATACTGACGCTCTAGAATATTTAATTCACAAGTATAAGAACTTTGTTCGTGCGAAATCAAGATCTTACTTTTTAGTGGGTGCCGATCGAGAAGACATTGTTCAAGAAGGTATGATAGGGTTGTTTAAAGCAATTCGTGATTATAAAGAGGACAAGCTGTCTTCATTCAAAGCATTTGCTGAACTATGTATCACTCGACAAATTATTACCGCTATTAAAACGGCAACAAGACAAAAACATATTCCTTTAAATTCGTATGTGTCTTTAGATAAGCCGATTTACGATGAGGAATCTGATCGAACGTTATTGGATGTTATTTCTGAAGCAAAGGTGACTGATCCTGAAGAGATGATCATTAGCCAGGAAGAATATACAGACATAGAATCAAAAATATCTGAATTATTAAGCGATTTAGAAAGGAAAGTGCTTTCTTTATATTTAGATGGTCGTTCTTATCAAGAGATTTCAGAACAGTTAAACAGGCATGTGAAATCTATTGATAACGCTTTACAACGAGTAAAGAGGAAATTGGAACGATATATGGAAATGAGAGAAAGTACAACTTTAAATTCATAAGAAGTAACAAGTGCTACAGGTGTAAAATAAATCACCTGTTTTCTTTTGTAGAGAGTACAAATGCATGTCATTGACATTGTCTTTTATTGTATGATACATTTTTAGGGACATAATGTTACAAGGTTGGTGTAACTAATGAGGAAAAAAGTTGTACTCTCATGTGAAGAGTGTAAAAATCGAAACTACTCTACTATGAAAGATACGAGCTCAATAGAGCGACTTGAAATAAAAAAGTTTTGTAAAACATGCAATCAGCATACAGTTCACAAGGAAACAAAATAAATAATTGAAATAATACACTGGAGGTCCCGCAGATGCGTTTAACGAACTTTTTCGGCGATGTAGGTCGCGAAATGAAAAAAGTAAGTTGGCCTAAAAAAGATGAATTACTCCGCTCAACAGCGACTGTTGTTGCTACAGTTGTGTTCTTTGCGATTTTCTTCGCAGTAGTTGATATGGGCATTTCTTCTTTAATTCGGTTAATTCTTGGTTAATTCTTGAATAAGAAGCACTTATCCATGATATAATGTTATTTATAAGAACTGTGTAAAAGCCCGGTGAACGGGTTTTTTCATTTGCGCAAAAAAATGTACGTCAGGGAGGGAAGGACGCTCGTCCTAAATGAATGGAAAAAAGTTGGTATGTTGTCCATACTTATTCTGGATATGAAAATAAAGTAAAAGCAAACCTAGAGAAACGTGTAGAATCAATGGGTATGCAAGATAAAATTTTCCGTGTTGTTGTCCCGGAAGAAGTAGAAGTAGAAATGAAAAACGGAAAAGAAAAATTAATGAAAAGAAAAGTGTTCCCAGGTTATGTATTAGTAGAATTAATCATGACTGATGACTCTTGGTATGTTGTACGTAACACGCCAGGTGTAACTGGGTTCGTTGGTTCTTCTGGTTCTGGATCTAAACCATCACCTCTATTAGAAGAGGAAGTTGTTACCATTATGAAACATATGGGCATGGATAACGAAGTGGTTGATTTCGACTTTGAACTTCATGAGACAGTACGTGTAAATGAGGGGCCATTCGCAGATTATACAGGTGCTATTGAAGAAATTGATGTGGAGAAGAAAAAGGTTAGCGTACTTGTGGACATGTTTGGTCGCGAGACTCCAGTTGAACTTGACTTCCATCAAATTGAAAAATTATAAAATGAAACTTGAAATGAATTGTAAAAAGTGATAATATCTTTTAAGTCAGTACGTCTTCGTTATCGGAGACGTTTTTTGAAAGATTTTATCCTTACAGATAAAATATGACGTGGGAGGGCAAATCACTGTCCAATTGACCACATCACGGACTTAAGGAGGTGTGTCTCGTGGCTAAAAAGGTAATTAAAATGGTAAAGCTTCAAATTCCTGCAGGTAAAGCTAACCCAGCTCCACCAGTTGGTCCAGCATTAGGACAAGCAGGTGTTAACATCATGGGCTTCTGTAAAGAGTTTAACGCTCGTACAGCAGATCAAGCAGGTCTTATCATCCCTGTTGAAATTACGGTATTTGAGGACCGTTCATTCACTTTCATTACTAAAACTCCTCCTGCTGCTGTTCTTCTTAAGAAAGTAGCTGGTATTGAGTCTGGTTCTGGTGAACCAAACCGTAATAAAGTGGCAACTGTTAAGCGTGATAAAGTACGCGAAATCGCTGAAACTAAAATGCCTGACCTAAACGCTGCTAGCGTAGAAGCTGCAATGCGTATGGTTGAAGGTACTGCACGCAGTATGGGCATCGTTATCGAAGACTAATTCGATTTGTTTTTAAAAAAGGTTGCGGGTCTGGAATTCCAATTCGCAACCTTTATTATCGTAAATGATTATCGTTTTTAAATAAATGGATGGCGCTCATCCTCAGGTTATACCTGAAAACAGGCGTAAACGTGGGAGGTTATTCCGCTAAAACCACATTCGAGGAGGAAATAAAAATGGCTAAAAGAGGTAAAAAGTACGTAGAAGCTGCAAAGCTTGTTGATCGTGCAGCTGCTTACTCTGCAACAGAAGCAGTAGAATTAGTAAAGAAAACAAACACAGCTAAATTTGATGCAACTGTAGAAGCTGCATTCCGTTTAGGTGTTGACCCTAAGAAAGCTGACCAACAAATCCGTGGTGCAGTTGTTCTTCCACATGGTACTGGTAAAGTACAACGTGTATTAGTATTTGCTAAAGGTGAAAAAGCTAAAGAAGCTGAAGCTGCTGGAGCTGACTTCGTAGGCGATACTGATTACATCGGTAAAATCCAACAAGGTTGGTTCGATTTCGATGTAGTAGTAGCAACTCCTGACATGATGGGTGAAGTTGGTAAACTTGGTCGCGTATTAGGACCTAAAGGTTTAATGCCAAACCCTAAAACTGGAACAGTTACTTTCGATGTAACTAAAGCTGTTAACGAAATCAAAGCTGGTAAAGTTGAATACCGCGTTGATAAAGCTGGTAACATCCACGTTCCAATCGGTAAAGTATCTTTCGAAGATGCTAAATTAGTAGAAAACTTCAAAACAATTGCTGACACTTTACAAAAAGTTAAGCCAGCTGCTGCAAAAGGTACTTACATGAAGAACGTAACAGTTGCTTCTACAATGGGACCTGGCGTACGTGTAGACGTTTCTACATTAGCGTAAATTTTGGAAGTTGACTTCATAAAGAAGTTTTAATATAATCATTTATGTTGTGAATTTAATTAGTGTACCGTAGACAGTAGGTGTCAATAGACTTAATTTCCTACCTAGGTGTTAATATACGAAGCGGAATCTTTTTTCTGTGACTATATGCCTCCATGTCTACAAGTTGGGCATGGAGGTTTTTAGTGCACTTTCGGTACATCTTCTATATAATCTACAGGAGGTGTAATAACATGAGCAAAGTAATCGAAACTAAACAACAAGTTGTAACTGAAATCGCGGACAAACTTCGCGCTAGTAAATCTACAATCGTTGTTGACTACCGTGGTTTAACAGTTTCTGAAGCAACAGAATTACGTAAGCAATTACGTGAAGCTGGCGTTGAGTTCAAAGTTTACAAAAACTCTCTAACTCGTCGTGCTGCAGAATCTGCTGAAATGGCTGAGTTAAATGAATTCTTAACAGGACCAAACGCAATCGCGTTCAGTAACGAGGATGTAGTTGCTCCTGCGAAAGTATTAAACGACTTCGCTAAAGATCATGAAGCTTTAGAAATTAAAGCGGGCGTAATCGAAGGTAAACTTGTAACACTTGATGAGGTTAAAGCAATCGCTACTCTTCCATCACGTGAAGGCTTACTTTCTATGCTTCTTAGCGTTCTTCAAGCTCCAATCCGTAACCTTGCACTTGCTACTAAAGCAGTTGCAGACCAAAAGGAAGAGCAAGGCGCTTAATTTTTTAAAAGATAATTACGTATTATCGATAAAACAATACAAACCTATTTAAGGGAGGATATTTACAATGACTAAAGAACAAATCATTGAAGCAGTTAAATCTATGACTGTATTAGAACTTAACGACTTAGTAAAAGCTATCGAGGAAGAATTCGGCGTAACTGCTGCTGCTCCTGTAGCTGTTGCTGGTGGCGCTGGAGAAGCTGCTGCTGAGAAAACTGAATTTGATGTGGAACTAACTAGCGCTGGTGCACAAAAAATCAAAGTTATCAAAGTTGTTCGTGAAATCACTGGTCTTGGCTTAAAAGAAGCTAAAGAATTAGTTGACAACACTCCAAAAGTAATCAAAGAAGCTGCTGCTAAAGAAGAAGCTGAAGAAATCAAAGCTAAACTTGAAGAAGTTGGCGCTGCTGTAGAAGTTAAGTAATTAACTTTTGATGCTTTAAAAAAAGCTCGCTCTCATGCGAGCTTTTTTTTTAACTGTAAAGAAAAGAGGTGGCCATATGGCAGACCATTATTTTTCTAACGACCCTTCTAGTAAAAGTGATCGCAAGCGATGGGAGTTTGTCCTTCGTGGATCTCGATTTACTTTCTTATCTGACCATGGGGTGTTCTCGAAAAACGAAGTGGACTTTGGTTCCCGTCTTTTAATTGAAGCGTTTCAAATGCCAGATATTAAAGGTAATATATTAGACGTAGGTTGCGGATACGGTCCTATTGGTTTGTCGTTAGCGAAAGAGTTTCAAGGTCGTGAAGTTCACATGGTGGATGTGAATGAGAGGGCACTTGGGCTTGCGAAAGAAAACGCCGCTAATAACAAAATCGAGAATATACGTATTTTTCAAAGTAGCGTCTATGAAAATGTAGATGGTAAGTATGCTGCTATTCTATCTAACCCTCCGATTCGTGCGGGTAAAGATATCGTACATGAGATTTTAGAAAAAGCTGTGGAGTATTTAGTTCCAGGTGGAGAACTTTGGATTGTTATTCAAAAGAAACAAGGTGCACCGTCTGCGCTAAAAAAACTAGAAGAAGTATTTTCTGAAGTTGAGGTTGTAGAAAAGAAAAAAGGATATTATATCATAAAATCAAAAAAACGTTGACGGTTATTTTTGGCTATGTTAACATTATACAATGCCAATATATGATTTTCTGCGTTGAGAAAGATGTATATTTTTGTTTCTCTTGGAAAAGATAGTAAAATCAGCAGATTATGAAACAGAATGATGGTTTTCTTATAGAAGCCATTTTTCTTTTTTGAGCAGGTAGAAAGACTCAACGTATTTATCTTTAAGAGAAAGAGACTACGCTAATAGCAGTAGTTGTATTTATTTGTGATTTTGCACAAATTTTTTTGTGCATTTATAATACTCATGATTTGAGGGGTGAAGCAGTTGACAGGTCAACTAGTTCAATACGGACGCCACCGCCAACGAAGAAGTTATGCCCGTATTAGTGAAGTATTAGAGTTACCAAATCTTATCGAAATTCAAACCTCTTCTTATCAGTGGTTTCTTGATGAGGGTTTGCGAGAAATGTTCCAAGACATTTCTCCGATTGAAGACTTTACGGGAAATCTATCGCTTGAATTTATCGACTACAGCTTAGGTGAACCTAAATACTCTGTAGACGAATGCAAAGAGCGTGATGTGACGTATGCAGCACCACTTCGTGTAAAAGTGCGTCTAATCAACAAGGAAACTGGTGAAGTAAAAGAACAAGATGTGTTCATGGGAGATTTCCCACTCATGACAGAGACTGGAACATTCGTAATTAACGGTGCAGAACGTGTTATCGTTTCCCAGTTAGTTCGCTCTCCAAGCGTATACTATAGTGGCAAAGTGGATAAAAACGGAAAACGTGGTTTTACTGCTACTGTAATTCCAAACCGCGGAGCTTGGTTAGAGTATGAGACAGATGCTAAGGATGTTGTATATGTGCGTATTGACCGTACGCGTAAACTTCCTGTAACTGTTTTGTTACGCGCATTAGGGTTTGGCTCTGATCAAGAAATCACCGAGCTTTTAGGTGATAACGAATACTTAAGCAACACATTAGAAAAAGACAACACAGATAGCACAGAAAAAGCATTGCTTGAAATTTATGAGCGTCTACGTCCTGGTGAACCACCAACAGTAGAAAATGCTAAGAGCTTACTTGTGTCTCGTTTCTTCGATCCAAAGCGCTACGATTTAGCAAATGTAGGTCGCTATAAGATCAACAAGAAGTTACACATTAAAAACAGATTGTTTAATCAACGTTTAGCTGAAACATTAGTGGATCCAGAAACTGGTGAAATTTTAGCGGCAGAAGGAACAATCTTAGATCGTCGTACACTTGATCGCATTTTACCTTACTTAGAGAAAAACATTGGATTCAAAACAGCGAAACCAATGGGTGGAGTGGTAGAAGGCGATGTTGAGCTGCAATCTATTAAGATTTATGCTCCTGAGTCGGAAGGCGAACGCGTAATTAATGTAATTGGTAATGCAAACATTACTCGTGATGTGAAACACATCACACCAGGTGATATCCTTGCTTCTATCAGTTACTTCTTCAACCTACTATACAAAGTAGGGGATACAGATGATATTGACCATTTAGGAAACCGTCGTCTGCGTTCTGTTGGAGAACTATTACAAAATCAATTCCGTATCGGTCTTTCTCGTATGGAACGTGTTGTTCGTGAGAGAATGTCGATCCAAGATACAAATGCAATTACACCACAGGCACTAATTAATATTCGTCCTGTTATTGCATCTATTAAAGAGTTCTTCGGAAGTTCTCAGTTATCTCAGTTTATGGACCAAACAAACCCATTAGCAGAGTTAACTCACAAACGAAGACTATCTGCATTAGGACCTGGTGGTTTAACACGTGAGCGCGCAGGCTTTGAAGTGCGTGACGTTCATTACTCTCACTACGGTCGTATGTGTCCGATTGAAACACCAGAGGGACCAAACATCGGTTTGATTAACTCGTTATCTTCGTTCGCGAAAGTAAATGAGTTTGGTTTCATTGAAACACCATACCGTCGTGTTGACCCAGAAACTGGTCTTGTAACAGGGCATGTTGATTACTTAACAGCAGATGAAGAAGATAACTATGTTGTAGCCCAAGCGAATATGAAATTATCTGACGAAGGTGAATTCCTAAGTGAAGATATCGTAGCTCGTTTCCGTGGTGAAAACATTGTCACAAATAGAGAACGCATCGACTACATGGATGTATCTCCAAAACAAGTAGTGTCGGCAGCGACAGCTTGTATTCCGTTCTTAGAAAACGATGACTCTAACCGCGCACTTATGGGAGCGAACATGCAACGTCAGGCGGTTCCGTTAATGAATCCGGAATCTCCGATTGTAGGTACAGGTATGGAGTACGTATCAGCAAAAGACTCAGGTGCTGCAGTAATCTGTAAACATCCTGGTGTTGTTGAGCGCGTAGAAGCACGTGAAGTTTGGGTACGTCGCTATGTAGAAGTTGACGGTCAAACAGTAAAAGGCGACTTAGATCGCTATAAAATGCAAAAATTCATTCGTTCTAACCAAGGAACTTGTTACAACCAACGTCCAATCGTAAGTGTTGGAAATGAAGTTGTAAAAGGTGAAATCCTTGCGGATGGTCCTTCTATGGAATTAGGTGAACTAGCACTTGGACGTAACGTGCTTGTTGGCTTCATGACTTGGGACGGTTATAACTACGAGGATGCGATCATCATGAGTGAGCGCCTTGTAAAAGATGATGTGTACACTTCTATTCATATTGAAGAATATGAATCAGAAGCTCGTGATACGAAGCTTGGACCAGAAGAAATTACACGTGACATTCCAAACGTTGGGGAAGACGCATTACGTAACCTTGACGAGCGCGGTATCATTCGCGTTGGTGCTGAAGTAAAAGATGGAGATTTACTTGTTGGTAAAGTAACACCTAAAGGTGTAACAGAATTAACAGCTGAAGAACGTCTATTACATGCTATCTTTGGAGAAAAAGCGCGTGAAGTACGTGATACATCACTACGTGTACCACACGGTGGTGGCGGTATTATCTTAGACGTAAAAGTATTCAACCGTGAAGATGGCGATGAATTGCCACCAGGCGTGAATCAACTTGTACGTGCATATATCGTTCAAAAACGTAAAATTTCTGAAGGTGACAAGATGGCCGGACGTCACGGTAACAAAGGTGTTATTTCTCGTATTTTACCAGAAGAAGATATGCCTTACTTACCAGACGGTACGCCAATCGATATCATGTTAAACCCATTAGGGGTACCATCTCGTATGAATATCGGTCAGGTATTAGAGCTTCATCTTGGTATGGCAGCAAGATACCTTGGCATTCACATTGCAACACCAGTATTCGATGGTGCTCGTGAGGAAGATGTTTGGGGCACAATTGAAGAAGCTGGTATGGCAAATGACGCGAAAACAATCCTGTATGACGGACGTACTGGTGAACCATTCGATAACCGCGTATCTGTTGGTGTCATGTATATGATCAAACTTGCGCACATGGTTGACGATAAACTTCATGCTCGTTCTACTGGACCATACTCACTTGTAACGCAGCAACCTCTTGGAGGTAAAGCTCAGTTCGGTGGACAGCGTTTCGGTGAGATGGAGGTTTGGGCACTTGAAGCTTACGGTGCTGCTTATACTCTTCAAGAAATCTTAACAGTGAAGTCTGATGATGTTGTTGGACGTGTTAAGACTTATGAAGCAATTGTTAAAGGCGAAAATGTTCCAGAACCAGGCGTTCCTGAATCATTCAAAGTATTGATTAAAGAGCTGCAAAGTTTAGGTATGGACGTTAAAATGATGTCTAGCGACGATACAGAAATTGAAATGCGTGATACAGAAGATGACGATGATCATCAATCAGCAGATAAATTGAATGTCGAAGTTGAGACAACTAAGGAATAATTGGGATAACCTGTAGACTAAAAGGGAGGTAGGCCCCTTGATAGATGTAAATAACTTTGAATATATGAAGATTGGACTTGCTTCACCTGACAAGATTCGTTCTTGGTCATACGGTGAAGTTAAGAAACCAGAAACTATTAACTATCGTACGTTAAAGCCTGAAAAAGATGGCTTGTTCTGTGAGCGTATTTTCGGACCACAAAAGGACTGGGAATGTCATTGCGGAAAATACAAACGTGTACGTTATAAAGGTGTAGTTTGTGATCGATGTGGCGTTGAAGTAACGCGTGCAAAAGTACGTCGTGAACGCATGGGTCATATCGAATTAGCTGCTCCTGTATCTCATATTTGGTATTTCAAAGGTATCCCGAGCCGCATGGGACTTGTCTTAGACATGTCCCCTCGCGCGCTTGAAGAAGTAATTTATTTCGCTTCTTATGTTGTAACAGAAAGTGGAGATACACCACTTGATAAGAAGCAATTACTTTCTGAAAAAGAATACCGTGCATATCGTGATCGATATGGTAGCACATTCCAAGCTGCTATGGGTGCAGAAGCGATTAAAAAGCTACTACAAGACATCGATTTAGATAAAGAAGTAGACTTCTTAAAAGAAGAATTAAAAACAGCACAAGGACAACGCCGTACTCGTGCTATTAAACGTCTAGAAGTATTAGAAGCATTCCGTAACTCTGGAAATGAACCATCTTGGATGATCTTAGATGTTCTACCAGTAATCCCACCAGAACTACGCCCAATGGTACAGTTAGATGGTGGACGTTTTGCTACTTCTGACTTAAACGACTTATACCGTCGTGTAATTAACCGTAACAATCGTTTAAAACGTCTATTGGACTTAGGTGCACCAAGCATCATCGTTCAAAACGAAAAACGTATGTTACAAGAAGCTGTAGACGCATTAATCGATAATGGTCGTCGTGGCCGTCCAGTTACTGGACCAGGTAACCGTCCATTAAAATCACTATCTCACATGCTTAAAGGTAAACAAGGACGTTTCCGTCAAAACTTATTAGGTAAACGTGTTGACTACTCTGGTCGTTCTGTAATCGTTGTAGGACCGAACTTAAAGATGTATCAATGTGGATTACCAAAAGAAATGGCGCTTGAACTGTTCAAACCTTTCGTAATGAAAGAGTTAGTTGAAAAAGGATTAGCACATAACATTAAGAGTGCGAAACGTAAAATCGAGCGTGTACAACCTGAAGTTTGGGACGTTTTAGAGTCTGTGATTAAAGAACATCCAGTACTTCTAAACCGCGCACCAACACTTCACCGTCTTGGTATCCAGGCGTTTGAACCTACATTAGTAGAAGGTCGCGCAATCCGTCTTCACCCACTTGTATGTACTGCATACAACGCGGACTTTGACGGTGACCAAATGGCCGTTCACGTACCTTTATCATCAGAAGCTCAAGCTGAAGCTCGTCTTCTTATGTTAGCGGCACAAAACATCTTGAACCCGAAAGACGGTAAACCAGTTGTTACTCCATCTCAGGATATGGTATTAGGTAACTATTACTTAACACTTGAGCGTGAAGGTGCAATCGGTGAAGGTATGGTCTTCAAAGATGCAAACGAAGCATTACTTGCATATCAAAATGGATATGTTCATCTTCATACACGTGTTGCAGTAGCTGCAAGTGCAGTAAACAACGCAACATTTACTGAAGAGCAAAAGAGTATGCTTCTATTAACAACAGTTGGTAAATTAATATTTAACGAAATCTTACCAGAGTCGTTCCCTTATATTAATGAACCAACAAATTCAAACCTTGAAAAAGAAACACCAGCGAAATACTTCGTTGAAAAAGGTGCGAACATTAAAGAAATTATTGCTAGTCGCGAAGAAGTGGCGCCATTTAGCAAGAAAATCCTTGGTAACATCATTGCGGAAGTGTTCAAACGTTTCCAAATTACAGAAACGTCTCGCATGCTTGATCGTATGAAAAACTTAGGATTCAAGTACTCTACAAAAGCTGGTATTACAGTTGGGGTATCTGACATTCTTGTATTAGGCGAAAAAGATGAAATTCTCCACGAAGCACAAGCAAAAGTAGATAATGTAATTAAACAATTCCGTCGCGGTTTAATCACGGAAGAAGAACGTTACGATCGTGTTATCTCTATTTGGAGTAATGCAAAAGATGTTATCCAAGGAAAACTGATGAAATCCTTGAATAAACGCAACCCAATCTTCATGATGAGTGACTCAGGTGCCCGTGGTAACGCATCTAACTTTACTCAGCTTGCTGGTATGCGTGGTCTTATGGCCAATCCATCTGGTCGTATCATCGAACTTCCAATCAAATCGAGTTTCCGTGAAGGTTTAACAGTACTTGAGTACTTCATCTCTACGCATGGTGCGCGTAAAGGTCTTGCCGATACAGCACTTAAAACTGCCGATTCTGGTTACTTAACACGTCGTCTTGTTGACGTTGCACAAGATGTAATCGTTCGTGAAGATGATTGTGGAACAGATCGCGGTTTATTAATTGGTGCGATTAAAGAGGGTAATGAAGTTATCGAGTCATTATATGATCGTCTTGTTGGACGTTTTGCAAGAAAAACTGTAAAACATCCTGAAACAGGTGAAGTATTAGTTGCTGAAAATCAATTAATTACTGAAGATATCGCTCATATCGTTGAAAATTCGGGTGTTGAAACTGTAAACATTCGTTCAGCGTTTACGTGTAACACTCGCCACGGTGTATGTAAGAAGTGTTACGGTCGTAACTTAGCAACTGGAACAGACGTAGAAGTAGGAGAAGCGGTAGGTATTATCGCAGCTCAATCTATCGGTGAGCCAGGTACACAGTTAACGATGCGTACATTCCATACAGGTGGGGTTGCCGGAGATGATATCACTCAAGGTTTACCTCGTATCCAAGAGATCTTCGAAGCTCGTAATCCGAAAGGTCAGGCAGTTATCAGTGAAATCGACGGTGTTATCGCAGCGATCAACGACGTTAAAGATCGCCAAGAAGTAGTTGTACAGGGTGAAGTTGAAGCTCGTACGTATGCTATTCCTTACGGTGCTCGTCTGAAAGTAACTCCAGGACAGCCAATTAGCCACGGTAAAGAGTTAACAGAAGGTTCTATTGATCCGAAAGAATTACTAAAAGTAACGGACATTACGGCGGTTCAAGAATACTTATTACGTGAAGTTCAAAAAGTATACCGTATGCAAGGGGTAGAAATTGGTGACAAACACGTAGAAGTAATGGTACGTCAAATGTTACGTAAAGTTCGTGTAAGTGATGCAGGTGAAACAGATGTATTACCAGGAACATTACTAGATATCCATCAGTTTACTGATGCGAATGCTAAGGTCTTACTGCAAGGTAAGCAACCAGCAACAGCTAGACCTGTTCTGCTTGGTATTACAAAAGCTTCACTTGAAACAGATTCATTCTTATCTGCAGCATCGTTCCAAGAAACAACTCGTGTCTTAACTGATGCAGCAATTAAGGGTAAACGCGATGAACTTCTAGGATTAAAAGAAAATGTTATTATCGGTAAACTTGTTCCTGCTGGAACAGGTATGAATCGTTATCGCAAAGTGGATCTTGTAAAAACAACACAAGATGACATGAATGTAGAAAACGATGAGGTTTATGTGGAACAGTAAAATTTTCCGTCATAAATTTTGTATAAAAACAATTAATCTTAGTTGACATTGTATGAGTCAAAATGTTACTATAATCAAGGTTGCTCCTGAACGATGCTTTGGAGGATATTTATATGTCTTATCAAAAAGTATCAACTGCTGAAAATGTAGTCGTTGGTCATAAACGCACATTGGAAGCAATCAAAAATGGTACAGTTAAAGAAGTTGTCATCGCAGAGGATGCTGACATGCGGTTAACCCATGCTATCATTCGTATTGCAATGCAATATAACGTGCCCATAACAAAAGTTGAATCAGTTCGTAAGCTTGGTAAAGCTTCGGGGATTCAAGTGGGAGCTTCAGCAATAGGAATAATAAGTTAAAACTGTTTTTGTGAGGAGAGAGCATTTGCTCTTCCTTGCAAAAACTTTGTTTTCAACTAATAATGAACCACCTGGATATGTGGTCATACAAACATGCGAAGGGAGGATAATCAAATGCCTACTATTAACCAATTAGTGAGAAATGGTCGTACTGATAAAGTATGGAAATCTAAATCACCTGCGTTAAACAAAGGTTTTAACTCTTTAAAGAAAAAATCAACTGATATCTCTGCACCTCAAAAACGTGGTGTATGTACTCGTGTTGGTACAATGACTCCAAAGAAACCTAACTCAGCGTTACGTAAATACGCTCGTGTACGTTTAACAAACGGTATCGAGGTTACAGCTTACATCCCAGGTATCGGTCATAACCTACAAGAGCATAGCGTAGTATTAATTCGCGGTGGTCGTGTAAAGGATTTACCGGGGGTACGTTACCACATCGTTCGTGGTGCGCTTGACACAGCTGGTGTTGACAAACGTATGCAAGGACGTTCTAAATATGGTACTAAGAGACCAAAACCTGCTAAAAAATAATAACTTTAAAATGAAAGGAGGAACTCAATATGCCTCGTAAAGGACCTGTTGCGAAACGTGACGTGTTACCAGATCCAATGTACAATTCGAAGCTAGTAACACGCCTTATCAACAAAATGATGGTTGACGGTAAAAAAGGTAAATCTCAAACAATTCTTTATAATGCGTTCGATATCGTAAACGAACGTACTGGTAAAGAGCCAATGGAAGTATTCGAGCAAGCTCTTAAGAACATCATGCCTGTTCTTGAAGTACGTGCTCGTCGTGTTGGTGGTGCTAACTACCAAGTTCCAGTTGAGGTTCGTCCAGAACGCCGTACAACTTTAGGTCTTCGTTGGTTAGTAAACTACGCTCGTCTTCGTGGTGAAAAAACTATGGAAGAGCGTCTTGCTAACGAAATCTTAGATGCAGCTAACAACGCTGGTGCATCTGTTAAGAAACGTGAAGACACTCATAAAATGGCAGAAGCTAACAAAGCATTTGCTCATTACCGTTGGTAGGATTCAACGTAAAATAAATGTAAGCATAAACCGCTTTATTTGTCGCTTATGGAAGTGTGGAGAGGGAGAATGCCTCTCCCTTTCATCGGGCGCTCGTTTTACATAATGAGAGTACTGGACATACTGACATGTGTAACAATATAAAGTGGCTTTTTTGCTACTTAAAATAAAAAAATCCAATCCATATATGGAAGGAGCAAGACACCAAATGGCAAGAGAGTTCTCTTTAGAAAACACTCGTAATATTGGTATCATGGCTCACATCGATGCTGGTAAAACAACAGCAACTGAGCGTATTCTGTACTACACAGGACGTATTCATAAAATCGGTGAAACTCACGAAGGTGCATCTCAGATGGACTGGATGGAGCAAGAGCAAGAGCGTGGTATCACAATTACTTCTGCTGCAACTACAGCACAATGGAAAGGTCATCGTGTAAACATCATTGATACTCCAGGACACGTAGATTTCACAGTAGAAGTAGAACGTTCTTTACGCGTACTTGATGGTGCTGTAGCAGTACTTGATGCGCAATCTGGTGTAGAACCACAAACAGAAACTGTTTGGCGTCAGGCTACTACTTACGGCGTACCTCGTATCGTATTCGTTAACAAAATGGATAAGATCGGTGCAGATTTCTTATACTCTGTAGGAACAATCCACGATCGTTTACAAGCAAACGCACATCCAATTCAGTTACCAATCGGTGCTGAAGATGAGTTCAATGGTATCATTGACCTTGTTGAAGAGTGTGCTTACATGTACGGTAACGATTTAGGAACAGACATTCAACGTGTTGAAATTCCTGAAGAGCACAAAGAATTAGCTGAAGAATACCGTGGAAAACTTATTGAAGCGGTAGCTGAGCTTGATGAAGAAATGATGATGAAGTACCTAGAAGGTGAAGAAATCACTGTAGAAGAGCTTAAAGCTGGTATCCGTAAGGCTACAACTTCTGTAGAATTCTTCCCAGTAATCTGTGGTTCTGCATTCAAAAACAAAGGTGTTCAAATTCTGTTAGACGCAGTTATCGACTACCTTCCATCTCCACTAGATGTACCTGCTATTAAAGGTACTCTACCGGATACAGATGAAGAAGTAGAACGTAAGTCTAGCGATGAAGAACCATTCGCAGCTTTAGCATTCAAAATCATGACTGACCCTTATGTTGGTAAGTTAACGTTCTTCCGTGTGTACTCTGGTGTGTTAAACTCTGGATCATACGTGAAAAACTCAACTAAAGGTAAGCGTGAGCGTGTAGGTCGTATCCTACAAATGCACGCTAACAGCCGTGAAGAGATTTCAACAGTTTACGCTGGTGATATCGCTGCTGCTGTAGGTTTAAAAGATACTACTACTGGTGATACTCTTTGTGACGAGAAGAGCCTTGTTATCCTTGAGTCTATGGAATTCCCAGAGCCAGTTATCTCTGTAGCTATCGAACCAAAATCTAAAGCTGACCAAGATAAAATGGGTACAGCATTATCTAAGCTTTCTGAAGAAGATCCAACATTCCGTGCTCACACTGACCAAGAAACTGGCCAAACTATCATCGCTGGTATGGGTGAACTTCACCTTGATATCATCGTTGACCGTATGCGTCGTGAATTCAAAGTGGAAGCAAACGTTGGTGCTCCTCAGGTAGCATACCGTGAGACTTTCCGCGCTGCTGCGAAAGTTGAAGGTAAGTTCGCTCGTCAATCTGGTGGTCGTGGACAATTCGGTCACGTTTGGATTGAGTTTGAACCTAACGAAGAAGGTAAAGGATTCGAATTCGAAAACAAGATCGTCGGTGGTGTAGTTCCTCGTGAATACATCCCAGCTGTTGGAGCAGGTCTTGAAGATGCACTTAAAAATGGTGTACTAGCTGGTTATCCACTAGTTGACATTAAAGCTGCATTAGTTGACGGATCTTACCATGATGTCGATTCATCTGAGATGGCGTTCAAAATCGCTGCATCTATGGCACTTAAAGCTGCGGTTTCTAAATGTAGCCCAGTAATTCTTGAGCCAATGATGAAAGTTGAAGTTGTAATTCCTGAAGAGTACATGGGTGACATTATGGGTGACGTAACATCTCGTCGTGGACGTGTAGAAGGTATGGAAGCTCGCGGTAACGCACAAGTTGTTCGCGCTATGGTTCCACTTTCTGAAATGTTCGGTTATGCAACGTCATTACGTTCTAACACTCAAGGACGCGGAACATTCTCTATGGTGTTTGACCACTATGAAGAAGTACCAAAGTCTGTTTCTGAAGAAATTATCAAAAAAAATAAAGGTGAATAATTGATTTTTATCGATTGTTCAAGTATAACTACTTATGTAAGCTTAGAAAGTGGGACGTAAGTTTCACTTTCTAGTCTAAATATAAAATAACCTATATAAACTAAGGAGGAATTTAGAATGGCTAAAGCTAAATTCGAACGTTCTAAACCCCATGTTAACATCGGTACAATCGGCCACGTTGACCATGGTAAAACTACATTAACTGCTGCGATCACTACAGTTCTTGCAAAAGCTGGTGGTGCTGAAGCACGCGGATACGATCAAATCGATGCTGCTCCAGAAGAAAGAGAGCGCGGTATCACAATCTCAACTGCACACGTTGAGTACGAAACTGAAACTCGTCACTATGCACACGTTGACTGCCCAGGTCACGCTGACTATGTTAAAAACATGATCACTGGTGCTGCTCAAATGGACGGCGGTATCTTAGTAGTATCTGCTGCTGATGGCCCAATGCCTCAAACACGTGAGCACATCCTTCTTTCTCGTCAAGTAGGTGTTCCTTACATCGTTGTATTCTTAAATAAATGCGACATGGTAGATGACGAAGAATTATTAGAATTAGTAGAAATGGAAGTTCGCGACCTATTATCTGAATACGGATTCCCAGGCGACGACATTCCTGTAATCAAAGGTTCTGCTCTTAAAGCTCTTCAAGGAGAAGCTGATTGGGAAGCAAAAATCATTGAATTAATGGCTGAAGTTGATGCTTACATCCCAACTCCAGAACGTGAAACTGACAAACCATTCTTAATGCCTGTAGAGGACGTATTCTCTATCACAGGTCGTGGTACAGTTGCTACTGGTCGTGTTGAGCGCGGTATCGTTAAAGTTGGTGACGTAGTAGAAATCATCGGTCTTGCTGAAGAAAATGCTTCTACAACTGTAACTGGTGTAGAGATGTTCCGTAAACTTCTTGACCAAGCTCAAGCTGGAGACAACATCGGTGCTTTACTTCGTGGGGTTGCTCGTGAAGACATCCAACGTGGACAAGTACTTGCAAAAAGCGGTTCTGTAAAAGCTCACGCTAAATTCAAAGCTGAAGTTTTCGTATTATCTAAAGAAGAAGGTGGACGTCACACTCCATTCTTCGCTAACTACCGTCCTCAGTTCTACTTCCGTACAACTGACGTAACTGGTATCATCCAATTACCAGAAGGTACTGAAATGGTAATGCCTGGTGACAACATCGAAATGACTATCGAACTTATCGCTCCAATCGCTATCGAAGAGGGAACTAAATTCTCTATTCGTGAAGGTGGACGTACAGTAGGTTACGGTGTAGTTGCTACTATCGTTGAGTAATCTTAACTGATATAAAAAAACCTAAGGGATTTTCCCTTAGGTTTTTTGTTTGCGTTTATATAAGGGAGAAGAGAGTGTTTTTTTTTGTTTTGACGAGTTTCTTCTATAGTATATAAAAACAACAAAAGATAATCCAGAAACTGTAAAATGAATTCTGTTAGATGAAAACTTGAAATTCTTTAAAGTGCCATGTATAATAGCAAAAGTAGAGAAAAGCGGATGCAAACAAAAAGATGCTTGCATCTAGACGAATAACATTGTATAATAGACAATGTTGGTCTTTGACTGCGATGAAGTGGAAGGTTGCTGACACACCCGGCCGCTTTGCCATGGCATGGTGTGGGGAAATTTCCATGGAGAAGGTCTATTTTAGAAATAGGCGAACGAAGGAGGGAAAATAATGGCAAAAGAAAAAATTCGTATCCGTTTAAAAGCTTACGATCACCGTATTCTTGATCAGTCAGCTGAGAAAATTGTAGAAACAGCTAAGCGTTCTGGGGCAACAGTTTCTGGTCCGATCCCATTACCAACTGAAAAAACTGTTTACACAATTCTTCGTGCTGTTCATAAGTACAAAGATTCTCGTGAGCAATTCGAAATGCGCACGCACAAACGTCTAATCGACATCGTGAGTCCTACTCCACAAACAGTAGATTCATTAATGCGTTTAGACTTACCATCTGGTGTAGATATCGAAATCAAACTATAATTTATATAACTTAAAAATGTAGGAGGTGTAACTCATGACCAAAGGAATCTTAGGAAGAAAGATCGGTATGACTCAAGTATTTGCTGAGAACGGTGAGTTAATCCCAGTAACAGTTATCGCTGCTAATCCAAACGTTGTTCTTCAAAAGAAAACAACTGAAACTGATGGCTACAATGCAATCCAGTTAGGATTTGAAGATAAACGTGAAAAGTTAACTAACAAACCTGAACAAGGCCACACTGCTAAAGCATCTACAACTCCTAAGCGCTTCATTCGCGAAATCCGCGATGCAGACGTGGACGGATTAGAGGTTGGTCAAGAGGTAAAAGTTGACGTATTCGCTACAGGTGAAATCGTTGATGTAACAGGAATTTCTAAAGGTAAAGGTTTCCAAGGTGTTATCAAACGCCACGGACAATCTCGCGGACCTATGTCTCATGGTTCTCGCTATCACCGTCGTCCAGGTTCAATGGGCCCAGTTGCTCCGAACCGTGTATTCAAAGGCAAAAAACTTGCTGGACGTATGGGTGGAGACCAAGTTACTATCCAAAACTTAGAAATCGTTCAAGTTGACACTGAGCGCAACTTATTACTAGTAAAAGGTAACGTTCCAGGTGCTAAGAAATCTCTTGTAGTTGTTCAAGGCGCTGTGAAGGTTAGCAAATAATTCACAATAGGAAGGAGGAATTCCAATGCCAAAAGTTACTGTATATAACCAAACTGGTTCACAGGTTGGTGAAATCGAATTAGCTGAAGCTATTTTCGGTATCGAACCAAATGAAGCTGTACTTTTCGAAGCTGTAATGATGCAACGTGCATCTTTACGTCAAGGTACACACAAAGTAAAAACTCGCTCTGAAGTTCGCGGTGGTGGTCGTAAACCATGGCGTCAAAAAGGAACTGGACGTGCTCGTCAAGGGTCTATCCGCTCTCCTCAATGGCGTGGTGGTGGTACGGTATTCGGACCTACACCAAGAAGCTATGCGTACAAACTTCCTAAGAAAGTTCGTCGTTTAGCAATCAAATCTGCATTAGCTACTAAAGTAGTTGAGAACAACATTGTAGTTCTTGAAGACCTAGTGTTAAATGCACCAAAAACAAAAGATATGCTAGCAGTACTTAAAGGATTAACTGTTGAGAAGAAAGCTCTTATCGTAACTGCTGATGCAAACGAATCTGTAGAGTTATCTGCTCGCAATATCCCTGGAGTAACAGTAATCACTGCTGATGGCGTAAACGTTTTAGACGTGCTTCATCATGATAAGCTAATCATGACAAAAGCGGCAGTGGAAAAAGTAGAGGAGGTGCTTGCATAATGAGAGATCCTCGTGATATCATTAAGCGCCCAGTTATCACTGAACGTTCTATGGAAATGATGGCTGAAAAAAAATACACGTTCGATGTGGACGTTAAATCTAATAAAACAGAAGTTAAAGATGCTCTTGAAGCGATCTTTGGTGTTAAAGTAGAAAAAGTGAACATCATGAACTACAAGCCGAAAGCAAAACGCGTTGGTCGTCACGCTGGTTTTACTAGCCGTCGTCGTAAAGCAATCGTTAAGCTAACTGCTGACAGCAAAGAAATCGAAATCTTCCAAGGCGTTTAATTCTTACTAAAGAAGGAGGGAAATTGAGATGGGAATCAAAAAGTATAATCCAACTACTAACGGTCGTCGTAATATGACTACGAATGATTTCGCTGAAATCACGACTGATAGACCCGAAAAGTCATTACTTGCTCCTTTAAGCAAGAAGGCTGGTCGTAATAACCAAGGTAAAATCACTGTACGTCATCAAGGTGGCGGACATAAGCGTCAATACCGTATCATCGACTTTAAGCGTAACAAAGATGGAATTCCAGGGCGCGTTGCTACGATCGAATACGATCCAAACCGCTCTGCGAATATCGCATTAATTAACTACGTTGACGGTGAAAAACGTTACATTCTTGCTCCTAAATCTTTAGAAGTAGGTATGGAAGTTATGTCTGGCCCAGAAGCTGACATTAAAATCGGTAACGCATTACCATTAATCAACATTCCAGTAGGTACTGTTGTTCATAACATCGAGCTTAAGCCTGGTCGTGGCGGACAATTAGTTCGTTCTGCTGGTACATCTGCTCAAGTACTTGGTAAAGAAGGTAAATACGTACTTGTACGTTTAACTTCTGGTGAAGTACGTCTTGTATTATCTGCTTGTCGCGCTTCAATCGGTCAAGTAGGTAACGAACAACACGAACTTATCAAAATCGGTAAAGCAGGTCGCTCTCGCTGGTTAGGTAAACGCCCAACAGTTCGTGGTTCTGTAATGAACCCGGTTGATCACCCACACGGTGGTGGTGAAGGACGTTCTCCAATCGGACGTAAGTCTCCAATGTCTCCATGGGGTAAACCAACTCTTGGATTCAAGACTCGTAAGAAAAACAAAGCGTCTGACAAATTCATCGTTCGTCGTCGTAAAAAATAATGGGATTGTAGTACGGTTCATTTCTAGAACCGTACGCCAATCACGAAGGGAGGCACCAAAATGGCTCGTAGCTTAAAAAAAGGACCATTTGTCGATGATCACTTAATGAGCAAAATGGAAAAATTAGTTGCATCTGAGCAAAAACAAGTTGTTAAAACTTGGTCTCGCCGTTCAACAATCTTCCCTCAGTTCATCGGACACACAATCGCTGTATATGATGGTCGTAAACACGTACCTGTGTACATCACTGAGGATATGGTTGGCCATAAGTTAGGTGAATTCGCACCAACTCGTACGTACAAAGGTCACCTTGCTGACGATAAGAAAACTAGAAGATAATGAGAGGAGGCACTTCAATGCAAGCTAAAGCAGTAGCGAGAACAGTTCGTATTGCTCCTCGTAAAGTTCGTTTAGTAGTAGACTTAATCCGAGGTAAGCAAGTGGGTGAAGCGATTGCTATCCTTAACCACACACCAAAAACTGCTTCTCCAGTTGTAGAAAAAGTTTTAAAATCTGCAATCGCAAATGCAGAGCACAATTATGAGATGGACATTAACAACCTAGTTGTTGAAAAAGTTTTCGTTGACGAAGGTCCAACGTTAAAACGTTTCCGTCCACGTGCAATGGGTCGTGCAAGCCAAATTAACAAACGCACAAGCCACATCACAGTTGTGGTATCAGAAAAGAAGGAGGGATAATCGATGGGTCAAAAGGTTAATCCAATTGGTCTTCGTGTCGGCGTTATCCGTGACTGGGAATCTCGTTGGTTCGCTGAGAAAGATTACGCTACATTATTACATGAAGACATCAAAATCCGTGAGTACATTAATGTACGCTTAAAAGATTCTGCTGTTGCTAAAGTAGAAATCGAACGTGCAGCAAATCGTGTAAATGTTACAATTCACACTGCAAAACCTGGTATGGTAATTGGTAAAGGTGGTACTGAAGTTGAAGCACTTCGTAAAGCTCTTAACCAATTAACAGGCAAGCGTGTACACATCAACATTTTAGAAGTTAAGAGAGCTGATCTTAACGCTAAATTAGTAGGCGAAAACATCGCTCGTCAATTAGAAAACCGTGTATCATTCCGTCGTGCACAAAAGCAAGTTATTCAACGTGCTATGCGTGCAGGTGCTAAAGGTATTAAAACACAGGTTTCTGGTCGTCTTGGCGGAGCTGATATCGCTCGTGCAGAATCTTACAGTGAAGGAACTGTTCCACTTCATACACTTCGCGCTGATATTGACTATGCAGCAGTTGAAGCTGATACAACATACGGTAAATTAGGCGTAAAAGTATGGATCTACCGTGGAGAAGTCCTTCCTACAAAAAAGAAAGCTTCTGAGGAAGGAGGAAAATAATATGTTAATGCCAAAACGCGTAAAATATCGTAGAGAGCATCGTGGTAAAATGCGTGGTCGTGCTAAAGGTGGAACTGAAATTGCTTTCGGTGAATTCGGTTTACAAGCACAAGCTGCTTCATGGATTACAAACCGTCAAATCGAAGCTGCTCGTCGTGCAATGACTCGTTACATGAAACGTGGCGGTAAAGTATGGATTAAAATTTTCCCTTCTAAACCTTACACTGCAAAACCTCTAGAAGTACGTATGGGTTCCGGTAAAGGGGCACCAGAAGGCTGGGTAGCAGTAGTAAAACCTGGGAAAATTATGTTCGAAATCGCGGGTGTATCTGAAGAGGTAGCACGCGAAGCATTACGTCTTGCAGCTCACAAGTTACCTGTGAAATGTAAATTCGTAAAACGTGAAGAAAATGGTGGTGAATCTAATGAAAACTAATGATATTCGTGAATTAACCACTGCCGAAATCGAAACAAAAGTTAAAGCTTTAAAGGAAGAGTTGTTTAATCTTCGCTTCCAACTTGCTACAGGACAATTAGAGAATCCAACTCGCATTCGTGAAGTGCGTAAAGCAATTGCTCGTATGAAAACTGTAGTTCGTGAAAGAGAGATCGGAATTAATCGATAAATTGAGGGGAGGTTTGCATAGTGAGCGAACGTAACCAACGCAAAGTTTATACTGGTCGTGTAGTGTCTGACAAAATGGACAAAACGATTACAGTTTTAGTTGAAACTTACAAAACTCATTCCTTGTACGGAAAACGTGTTAAGTATTCTAAGAAGTACAAAGCCCATGATGAGCAAAACCAAGCGAAACTTGGCGATATCGTTAAAATCATGGAAACTCGCCCGCTTTCTGCTACTAAGCGTTTCCGTTTAGTTGAAATCGTTGAAGAAGCGGTTATTATCTAAATAGACGAATCGGAATTTTTAGTCCGAAGGGAGGTTTCATAACATGATCCAACAAGAATCTCGTTTGAAAGTTGCTGACAACTCTGGTGCACGTGAACTTTTAACAATTAAAGTATTAGGCGGCTCTGGTCGTAAATATGCTAACATTGGTGACATTATCGTTGCTACGGTAAAACAAGCAACACCAGGTGGCGTTGTTAAAAAAGGTGACGTTGTTAAAGCAGTAGTGGTACGTACGAAGAGCGGAGCTCGTCGTCCGGACGGTTCTTACATCAAATTTGATGAAAACGCAGCGGTTATCATTAAAGACGATAAGAGCCCACGTGGTACTCGTATCTTCGGACCAGTAGCTCGTGAATTACGTGATAGCAACTTCATGAAGATCGTTTCTTTAGCTCCAGAAGTTCTATAATTTAAGGTATTGCCTTGCTAAGGAGGTGCAGAATTAAGATGCATGTAAAAAAAGGTGATAAAGTACAGGTAATCACTGGTAAAGACAAAGGAAAACAAGGCGTTATCCTTGTGGCTTTCCCAAAGCAAAACCGTGTTATCGTTGAGGGTGTCAATATCGTTAAGAAGCACTCTAAGCCATCTCAATTAAATCCACAAGGTGGAATTATTACTAAAGAAGCACCTATTCACGTTTCTAACGTTATGATTTTAGATCCGAAAACAGGTGAACCTACTCGTGTAGGCTTCAAAGTAGAAGATGGTAAAAAAGTTCGTATTGCAAAAAAATCTGGTGAATTATTAGATAAATAATTTTCTTAAGAAAGGAGGTCACTTCATTGAATCGCCTTAAAGAGAAGTTCCAAAAGGAAATTACTCCTGCTCTAGTGAGCAAGTTTAACTATAAATCTGTAATGCAGGTACCAAAAATCGAAAAGATCGTAATCAACACTGGTGTTGGTGACGCGGTATCTAACTCAAAAGCGTTAGACAACGCAGTAGAAGAATTAACACAAATCACAGGTCAAAAACCTGTTGTAACTCGTGCTAAAAAATCAATCGCTGGTTTCCGTCTTCGTGAAGGTATGCCAATCGGTGCGAAAGTAACTTTACGCGGCGAGCAAATGTATGAGTTCTTCGACAAATTAGTATCAGTTTCTTTACCACGTGTACGTGATTTCCGTGGTGTTTCTAAGAAATCATTCGATGGTCGTGGAAACTATACATTAGGTGTTAAAGAGCAACTTATTTTCCCTGAGATTGATTATGATAAAGTAAGCAAAGTCCGCGGTATGGACATCGTAATCGTTACTACAGCGAAAACTGATGAAGAAGCTCGTGAACTTTTAACACAATTCGGTATGCCATTCCAAAAATAATGGAAGCCAACGCTAAGTAGAGGAGGCGAAAACGTGGCTAAAAAATCTATGATAGCGAAACAAAAGCGTACTCCTAAGTTTAAAGTACAAGAGTATACACGTTGCGAACGCTGCGGTCGTCCGCATTCTGTATACCGCAAATTTAAACTTTGCCGTATTTGTTTCCGTGAACTTGCATATAAAGGTCAAATTCCTGGTGTTAAAAAAGCTAGTTGGTAAAACCCACAAATGGGAAGGAGGTAAAACACATGGTGATGACAGATCCAATTGCAGACATGCTTACTCGCATCCGTAATGCGAACATGGTACGTCATGAGAAATTAGAGGTTCCTGCTTCTAAAATCAAAAAAGAGATCGCTGAACTTTTAAAACGTGAAGGTTTCATTCGTGATGTAGAATACATCGAGGATAACAAACAAGGTATCCTTCGTATTTTCCTGAAATATGGTGCAAACAATGAACGTGTAATCACTGGATTAAAACGTATCAGTAAACCTGGCTTACGCGTTTACGCTAAAGCTGACGAAGTACCACGTGTACTTAACGGATTAGGTATCGCTCTTGTTTCTACATCTAAGGGAGTAATGACAGACAAAGACGCTCGTCAATTACAAACTGGTGGAGAAGTAGTAGCATACGTTTGGTAATATATATTTAAAACGAACGGAGGTGTGACCACATGTCTCGTATTGGTAAAAAGATTCTTGAAATCCCTGCAGGTGTTACTATTACAGTTGCAGAAGACAATACTGTAACAGTAAAAGGCCCTAAAGGTGAATTAACTCGTACTTTCAATGCTGATATGCTTATCAAAATTGAAGAGAATACATTAACAGTTGAGCGTCCATCTGAACAGAAGGAACACCGTGCATTACACGGTACAACTCGTGCTTTAATCGGAAACATGGTTGAAGGTGTAACTGAAGGTTTCGCACGCGGACTTGAATTAGTCGGTGTTGGTTACCGTGCTCAAAAACAAGGTGATAAACTTGTATTAAGCGTAGGTTATTCTCATCCAGTAGAAATGACTCCGGAAGCAGGTCTTGAAGTTGAAGTACCTGCACCAACTAAGATCGTAATTAAAGGTATCGACAAGCAACGTGTTGGCGAATTCGCTGCTAACATCCGTGCTGTACGTGCTCCTGAGCCTTACAAAGGTAAAGGTATTCGTTACGAAGGCGAAGTTGTTCGTCGTAAAGAAGGTAAAACTGCTAAGTAAACCCGTTAGGTGAGAGAAAGGAGTGACAAGAATGATCACTAAAGCTGATAAAAATGCGACTCGTAAGAAAAGACATGCACGTGTACGTGCTAAACTTACTGGTACTGCAGAGCGTCCACGTTTAAACGTGTTCCGTTCTAACCAACATATTTACGCTCAAGTTATTGATGATGTGAATGGTGTAACGTTAGTAAGTGCATCTACTCTTGATAAAGACCTTGCTCTTAACGGTACTAGCAATATTGAAGCTGCTACGAAAGTTGGAGAATCAGTTGCTAAGCGTGCTGTAGAGAAAGGCGTTAAAGAAGTAGTATTTGATCGCGGTGGTTACTTATACCATGGCCGTGTTAAAGCTCTAGCTGAAGCTGCTCGTGAGGCTGGATTACAATTTTAATGGTCAAAGGAGGGAAAATTGATGCATCGCATTGACCCAAGTAAATTAGAACTTGAAGAACGTGTAGTTACGATAAATCGTGTCGCGAAAGTTGTTAAGGGTGGTCGTCGTTTCCGCTTTGCTGCACTAGTTGTAGTTGGCGATAAAAACGGTCATGTTGGATTCGGTACTGGTAAAGCACAAGAGGTACCAGACGCAATCCGTAAAGCTATCGAAGACGCTAAGAAAAACTTAATCGCTGTACCATTAGTTGGTACAACAATTCCACACACAATCAACGGTCATTTTGGCGCTGGTGAAGTATTCTTAAAACCTGCTGCTGAGGGTACTGGTGTTATTGCTGGTGGACCTGTTCGTGCGGTCCTTGAATTAGCTGGTGTACAAGATATTCTTTCGAAATCTCTTGGTTCTAACACACCAATCAACATGATTCGCGCTACTGTGAACGGATTAAGCGAACTTAAGCGCGCTGAAGATGTTGCAAAATTACGCGGTAAATCTGTAGAAGAGCTACTAGGTTAAGGAGGGAAAACAAATGGCGAAAAAGTTAGAAATTACCCTCACTCGTAGTGTAATTGGTCGTCCACAAGATCAACGTGCGACGGTAGAAGCTTTAGGTCTTAAAAAGTTGAATTCAACTGTAGTTAAGGAAGAAACTCCTGCTATTCTTGGTATGATCAACAAAGTTTCTCACCTTGTAACTGTAAAAGAAGCTTAAGGATAACTCATTAATATAAGGAGGTGCCTGGGAATGAAACTTCATGAATTAAAACCTGCAGAAGGTTCTCGTAAAGTACGTAACCGTGTCGGTCGTGGTATCGGTTCTGGTAACGGTAAAACTGCTGGTAAAGGTCATAAAGGACAAAACGCACGTTCTGGCGGCGGTGTTCGTCTTGGCTTCGAAGGTGGTCAAACTCCATTATTCCGTCGTTTACCAAAACGCGGCTTCACAAACATTAACCGTAAAGAGTTTGCTATTGTAAACTTATCAACGTTAAATCGTTTTGAAGATGGTACAGAAGTAACACCTGAATTATTGCTGGAAACTGGCGTTATCAGCAAGTTAAACGACGGTGTTAAAGTTCTTGCAAGCGGAGCAGTAGAGAAAAAACTAACTGTTAAAGCGCACAAGTTCTCTTCAAGTGCTAAAGAAGCAATTGAAGCAGCTGGCGGATCAGTTGAGGTGATCTAATGTTTCGTACAATCTCCAACTTTATGCGCGTTGCTGAGATAAGACGTAAAATATTATTCACTTTAGCGATGTTAATCGTATTCAGGATTGGCACGTTTATCCCCGTGCCATTTACAAATGGAGACGTACTGAAGGCACAAGATCAATTAAATGCTTTAGGTATTCTAAATACATTTGGCGGTGGAGCCTTGAAAAACTTCTCCATCTTTGCGATGGGAATCATGCCGTATATTACAGCATCCATCATCGTGCAATTATTGCAGATGGATGTTGTTCCTAAATTTTCGGAATGGTCGAAGCAAGGTGAAATGGGCCGTCGTAAATTAACGCAATTCACGCGTTACTTTACAATTGTTCTTGCGTTTATTCAGGGGTTTGGTATGTCAATCGGTTTTAACGGTATGGTAGGTGGACAATTAATTTTGAATCCAGGTTGGAGCACTTATTTATACATTGCTACGGTACTGACTGCTGGTACTGCATTTTTAATGTGGTTAGGTGAACAGATTACAGCTAAAGGTGTAGGTAATGGTATTTCCATCCTTATCTTTGGCGGTATTGCCGCGGCGATCCCAAGTGTTATATCTCAAGTGTATCAGCAACAGTTTCAAAATATCGGAGATCAATTGTTCATGAGTATCGTTAAAGTTGCATTGATTTTACTAGCTGTGCTAGCAGTTATTGTGGGTGTTATTTTCATTCAACAGGCTGTTAGAAAGATCCCAATTCAATATGCGAAGCGTGTAACAGGAGGAAATGGTGGTTATGCTGGAGCACAAAACACACATTTACCGCTTAAGGTAAATAGTGCTGGTGTTATTCCAGTAATTTTTGCTGTTTCATTCTTAATTACGCCTCCGACTATTGCACAGTTCTTCCCGAAACATGATGTATCGCAGTGGATTATTGCAAACTTTAACTATTCTCACCCAGTGGGAATGATCATATATGTTGCGCTCATTGTAGCCTTCACATATTTCTATGCATTTGTTCAGGTTAATCCAGAGCAAATGTCAGAGAATCTAAACAAGCAAGGTGGATATGTTCCAGGTATTCGTCCGGGTAAGAATACGGAACAATATCTAACAAAAATCTTGTATCGTTTGACCTTTGTAGGATCAATTTTCCTAGCAGCGATTGCAATCTTACCAGTTATCTTTACGAAATTGGGAAATCTTCCTCCATCTGCACAGATCGGTGGAACGAGTATGTTAATCGTTGTCGGCGTTGCTTTAGAAACAATGAAGCAGCTAGAAAGCCAACTGGTAAAACGCCATTACAAAGGGTTTATCAAGCAGTGAGTAAGTGGGAAGAATTGTCTTCCCTACATGCTCATGTACTCTGAGGGGGAACAAGGATGAACTTAATTTTAATGGGGCTTCCTGGTGCTGGTAAAGGTACACAAGCCGAACAGATTGTTGCCAAGTATAACATCCCTCACATTTCAACAGGAGACATGTTCCGTGCAGCTATGAAGGCTGAAACTGAAATGGGTCTACAAGCAAAATCTTTTATTGATAAAGGTGCACTTGTTCCAGATGAAGTTACAATCGGAATCGTTCGTGAACGTTTAAGTCAAGACGACTGCGTAAGAGGTTTCTTACTAGACGGTTTCCCACGAACTGTTGCACAAGCATCAGCTCTTGAAGAAATTATGAAAGATCTTGGCAAAAAAATCGACTATGTTTTAAACATTAATGTGGATTCAGGGTTGTTATTAAAACGCCTTACAGGCCGTCGCATTTGTAAAGAGTGCGGTGCGACTTACCACTTAGAATTCAATCCACCAGCAAAAGCTGATGTGTGCGATAAATGTGGTGGCGAATTATATCAACGCTCTGATGACAATGAAGAAACTGTAGCAAATCGTTTAGATGTAAATATTAAGCAAACAAAACCTTTGCTTGATTTCTACGAAGAGCTTGGTTACTTACAAAGCATTAATGGTGAGCAAGATATCAATAAAGTATTTGCTGATATCGATGTTCTCATCGGAGGCTTAGCGTAATGATAATCTGCAAAACTCCTCGCGAGATAGAAATCATGCGAGAAGCTGGCAGGATCGTTGCTTTGACTCATCAAGAGTTGAAACAACACATTACTCCAGGAATTACAACGAAAGAGCTCGATCAAATAGCGGAAAAGACGATTCAAAAATATGGTGCTACGCCATCTTTTAAAGGATACAACGGATTTCCGGGGAGCATATGTGCTTCTGTAAATGAAGAGCTTGTACACGGAATTCCAGGGAAGCGCAAGCTCAAAGAGGGCGATATCATCAGTATCGATATTGGTGCGAAATACAATGGGTACCATGGAGATTCTGCATGGACGTATCCAGTTGGAAACATTTCTGAATCTGTTCAAAAGCTACTTGATGTCACAGAAAAATCGTTGTATCTTGGTCTAGAACAAGTAAAACCAGGCGAGAGATTATCAAATATCTCACATGCGGTTCAAACCCATGCTGAAGAGAATGGATTCTCGATCGTTAGGGAGTATGTTGGTCACGGAATCGGGCAAGACTTACATGAGGACCCTCAAATCCCGCACTATGGTCCACCAAATAGAGGCCCTAGATTAAAGCCGGGAATGGTCATCTGTGTTGAGCCGATGGTGAATCAAGGAAGACGATATGTAAAAACACTATCTGATGACTGGACAGTGGTAACGGTAGATGGTAAATGGTGTGCCCATTTTGAGCACACGATTGCTCTTACAGAAGCAGGATACGAAATCCTTACCACTTTATAAGTAGCTGGCTCTCCGGGATTTCAGAGCAGTGTAAAATGTTACTGATTTGAAGAAGGGAGAACTATTGAATGGCTAAAGATGATGTAATTGAAGTCGAAGGTACCGTTCTTGAAACGTTGCCAAATGCTATGTTCAAAGTAGAATTAGAGAATGGGCATGTCGTATTGGCTCACGTTTCTGGTAAAATCCGTATGAACTTCATTCGTATTTTACCAGGAGACAAAGTTACGGTAGAATTATCTCCGTACGATTTAAATCGTGGTCGTATTACGTACCGTTTTAAATAATATAGCACTCCGTAATCTTTAAGGAGGTTCGAGACATGAAAGTAAGACCGTCAGTTAAACCAATCTGCGAAAAATGTAAAGTTATTCGTAGACGTGGAAAAGTAATGGTTATTTGTGAAAACCCTAAACATAAACAAAAACAAGGTTAATCAGAAGGAGGTGCATTCGTAATGGCACGTATCGCAGGTGTAGATATTCCTCGAGACAAACGCGTTGTTATTTCTTTAACTTACGTATTCGGCATTGGTCGCACAACTGCTGAAAAAATTCTTGCTGAAGCAGGTATTTCTGAAGAAACACGAGTTCGTGATTTAACGGAAGACGAATTAGGACGTATCCGTGATATCATCGATCGTATTAAAGTTGAGGGAGACCTTCGTCGTGAAGTATCTCTTAACATTAAACGTCTAATGGAGATCGGTTCTTACCGTGGTCTTCGTCACCGTCGTGGCTTACCAGTTCGTGGTCAAAATTCTAAAAACAATGCTCGTACACGTAAAGGTCCACGTCGTACAGTAGCAAATAAAAAGAAATAATAAGTAAAGGAGGTTGAACTAACAATGGCACGTAAAACAAACACTCGTAAAAAACGTGTGAAAAAGAATATTGAAGCTGGTATAGCTCATATTCGTTCTACTTTCAACAACACAATCGTAACTCTTACAGATACTCACGGTAACGCACTTTCTTGGTCTAGTGCTGGTGCACTTGGTTTCCGTGGATCTCGTAAATCTACTCCATTCGCTGCGCAAATGGCTGCTGAAACTGCTGCTAAAGCTGCAATGGAACACGGTTTAAAAACTTTAGAGGTTACTGTTAAAGGTCCTGGTGCTGGTCGTGAAGCTGCAATTCGTGCTCTTCAAGCTGCAGGTCTAGAAGTAACAGCAATTAGAGAT
Organism: Bacillus cereus group sp. BfR-BA-01347; assembly: GCF_022663835.1. Taxonomy (NCBI): domain Bacteria; kingdom Bacillati; phylum Bacillota; class Bacilli; order Caryophanales; family Bacillaceae; genus Bacillus; species Bacillus cereus group sp. BfR-BA-01347. The sequence continues at coordinate 47,001 of NZ_JAKUGG010000029.1, forward strand.
GTTACTCCAGTTCCTCATAATGGATGTCGTCCACCAAAACGTCGTCGTGTGTAATTTTTCTGTATAGAATTTTCCCTTTTGTCTATAATGGATATGATGCATTATCGAGAAATTTCGTACAGAAACATCGCTTGTTGTGCACAATCGGGAACTGCCTAAGGGGGACTTTCGGTTAGACAGGGGTTGTACCTTTGTTTAACCGGGGTTTCGACGTTTTGAAGGAGGGTTTAGTTAATGATTGAAATCGAAAAGCCGAAAATCGAAACGGTTGAACTTAACGAAGATGCTAAATATGGTAAATTCGTAATTGAACCGCTTGAGCGTGGATATGGTACTACGTTGGGTAACTCCTTACGTCGTATTCTTTTATCTTCACTCCCTGGTGCCGCTGTTACTGCTATCCAAATCGATGGCGTATTACATGAATTTTCAACAGTTGAGGGCGTAGTAGAAGACGTTACAACGATCATCTTAAACTTGAAAAAGTTAGCTCTTAAAATCTACTCTGAAGAAGAGAAGACGTTGGAAATTGATGTGCAGGGCGAAGGTATTGTCACAGCTGCTGATATTACTCACGATAGTGATGTAGAAATCTTAAATCCAGATTTACACATTGCAACGTTAGCAAAAGATGCGCATTTCCGCGTGCGTTTAACTGCAAAGCGTGGCCGTGGGTATACGCCAGCTGATGCAAATAAAAGCGAAGATCAACCAATAGGAGTAATTCCTATTGATTCTATTTATACTCCAGTATCACGTGTGACTTACCAAGTGGAAAAGACACGTGTCGGACAAGTGGCTAATTATGATAAGCTTACGCTTGATGTATGGACGGATGGAAGCATCGGGCCAAAAGAAGCTATCTCTTTAGGTGCCAAAATCTTAACTGAGCATTTAAATATCTTTGTTGGTTTAACTGATGAAGCACAAAATGCTGAGATTATGGTTGAGAAGGAAGAAGATCAAAAAGAGAAAGTTCTTGAGATGACTATCGAGGAACTAGATCTTTCTGTTCGTTCTTATAATTGCCTTAAACGTGCAGGAATTAATACTGTACAAGAGCTTGCGAACAAAACAGAAGAAGATATGATGAAAGTTCGTAACTTAGGACGTAAATCCTTAGAAGAAGTTAAACATAAACTTGAAGAATTAGGTTTAGGTTTACGTAAAGACGACTGAGGATTTAAACCCATCAACAAAGGAGGGAACTACGAATGGCATACAGAAAATTAGGCCGTACAAGTGCGCAACGTAAAGCTATGTTACGTGACTTAGCTACTGATTTAATTATCAACGAGCGCATCCAAACGACAGAAACTCGTGCAAAAGAACTTCGTTCTGTAGTGGAAAAAATGATCACTTTAGGTAAACGCGGAGATCTTCATGCTCGTCGTCAAGCAGCAGCTTTCATTCGCAATGAAGTAGCTAACGCTGAGACTGGTCAAGATGCACTTCAAAAATTATTCGCTGATGTAGCTCCACGCTATGCTGAGCGCCAAGGCGGATACACTCGTATTGCAAAAATTGGTCCACGTCGCGGAGACGCAGCACCAATGGTAATTATCGAGTTAGTATAATGATAATTAAAAGGGCAGGACAGTTCTTTTCAAGAAACTGGTCATGGCCCTTTTTTTTAAATATAAAAATAGGCTAACTTGGCGAAGGAAAGGGTGCCTTGTATTGAAAAAAGAGAAACTTCGGACAGAAAATATATCCTTTCAATATCCTGGGGCAGCCACTTATGCATTAAAAGATGTTTCATTTTCCTTATATGAGGGAGAATGGGTATCTGTTATTGGACAAAACGGTTCAGGGAAGTCTACACTTTCAAAATTATTGAATGGTTTGTTTTTGCCAGAAGCAGGAACTATTACAGTAAATGATACAATGGTTTTATCAGAGGAAACGGTATGGGATGTTCGAAAACAAATTGGGATGGTATTTCAAAACCCAGATAATCAATTTGTTGGAACGACAGTGCAAGACGACGTTGTTTTTGGCTTAGAGAATATCGGAATGCCAAGAGAACAGATGGTAGAAAGATTAGATCAGGCTCTCAAACTTGTCCGTATGGAAGATTTTCTTAATGATGAGCCTCATTCGTTATCTGGTGGGCAAAAACAGCGAGTGGCAATAGCAGGCGTTTTAGCACTTCAGCCATCTATTTTAATATTAGATGAAGCAACGTCAATGCTAGACCCCCAAGGGAGACGTGAAGTAGTAGAAACGGTTAGACAACTTGTTAATCAAAAAGGTATTACCGTGTTATCAATTACGCACGATTTAGAAGAAGCGGCACAATCAGACCGTGTCATTATTTTAAATAAGGGAGAGATATTAGAGGAAGGGACTCCAGAACAAATTTTCAAATCCTCTCATATGCTCCAAGAAATTGGATTAGATGTACCATTTTCAGTGAAAATAGCAGAATTATTAAAAAGAAATGAAATTCTCTTGCAAAATACGCATCTTACAATGGAAAGCTTGGTGAACGAACTTTGGAGATTACATTCCAAAAAGTAGAACATCGTTATCAATATAAAACTCCATTTGAAAGACGCGCACTTTATGATGTAGACGTGTCGTTTCCAAGTGGGGGTTATTATGCCATTATCGGTCATACTGGTTCAGGTAAGTCGACGATGATTCAACATTTAAATGGTTTATTGCAGCCGACAAATGGTACAGTTCAAATTGGTGAACATTTGATTTCGGCAGGAAAGAAAGAAAAAAAGCTAAAGCCACTACGTAAAAAAGTAGGGGTTGTCTTTCAATTCCCAGAACATCAGTTGTTTGAAGAGACTGTGGAGAAAGATATTTGTTTCGGCCCTACTAATTTTGGAGTATCTGTAGACGAAGCAAGGCAAAAGGCTAGAAAGGCAATTGAACTTGTAGGGCTAGAACCGGAACTGTTAACACGTTCTCCGTTCGAATTAAGTGGTGGACAAATGAGACGTGTTGCTATAGCGGGTGTACTGGCGATGGAACCTGAAGTGCTTGTATTAGATGAACCTACAGCAGGACTAGATCCAAAAGGGCAGAACGAACTTATGGAGATGTTTTATAAGCTGCACAAGGAGAAGGGTCTTACAGTTATCCTTGTAACGCATAATATGGAGGATGCTGCTCAGTATGCGGAGCAGATTGTAGTTATGCATAAAGGAACGGTCTTTTTGCAAGGAAGTGCAGAGGAAGTATTTTCACATGCTGATGAACTAGAGAAAATTGGTGTGGATCTTCCTATGTCATTAAAGTATAAACGTGCAATTGAAGAGAAGTTTGGTATTTCAATTCCAAAGGCTACCTTATCTTTAGAGGATCTTACTCATGAAGTTGTGCAGGTGTTACGAAAAGGTGGTCATGAATCATGCAGCAGTTGATTATTGGGAGATATATCCCGGGGAATTCACTTATTCATCAACTTGATCCACGTACGAAGCTGCTGATTGTCTTTTTATATGTATTTGTTGTTTTCTTAGCAAATAATGCGATTTCATATGGATTTTTATTTTTATATGCACTCATTGCTTTATTTTTTGCAAAAGTGCCGATTCGTTATGTACTTTCGGGCTTAAAACCAATTTTATGGATTTTTCTTTTTACATTTTTCCTGCATATTTTTACAAATAAAGAGGGGGATGTACTATTCCAGCTTGGTTGGTTTTCGATATATGAAAAAGGATTAGAGCAAGGGATATACATTTCTGTACGATTCTTCGTTATTATTTTAATGACGACATTATTAACGTTAACGACGACACCTATTGAAATTACAGATGGTTTGGAGACGTTATTAAAGCCGTTGAAGCGTATAAAGGTTCCTGTTCATGAAATCGCATTAATGATGTCAATTTCTCTTCGTTTTATCCCGACATTAATGGATGAAACGAGTAAAATAATGAAAGCACAAGCGTCACGTGGTATTGATTTTGCCGGGGGACCGATAAAAGATAGAATGAAAGCTATTATTTCACTGCTCGTTCCTCTGTTTATCAGTGCTTTTAAGCGTGCAGAGGACTTAGCCATTGCGATGGAAGCTCGTGGATATCAAAGTGGTGAAGGACGTACTAAATTTAGGCAACTACGCTGGAAAACAAGCGATACAGTAACGATTGTCAGCTTATTTTGTTTAGCTTGTATTTTGGCATGGGTGCGATCGTAATGGAGAATAGAGAAATGGATAGAATAAAATGTACGGTTGCATATGATGGCATGCATTTTTGTGGTTATCAAATTCAGCCGAACCATCGTACTGTTCAACAGGAGATAGAAAAAGCATTGCAGAAATTGCATAAGGGAGAACTTGTTCGTGTTCAGGCATCTGGTAGAACAGATTCTACAGTTCATGCAAAAGGACAAGTAATACACTTTGATACCCCTTTGTCTCTTGAAGAGTGGCAATGGAGTAATGCTTTAAACACAATGTTGCCAGATGATATTGTTATAAGGCAAGTAGAGAAAAAAACAGAAGAATTTCATGCACGTTACGGTGTTGAGAAAAAAGAATATCGTTATCGTGTATTATTATCAAAGACTGCGGATGTATTCCGTAGAAATTACGTATATCAATATCCATACCCGCTCGAAATCAACTCTATAAGAAAAGCAATTCCTTATTTTATTGGAACGCATGATTTCACTTCTTTTTGTTCGGCAAAAACTGACAAAAAAGATAAAGTGCGAACAATTTATGAAATCGAGTTAATTGAACAAGATGATGAAATAATTTTTCGTTTTGTAGGTAATGGATTTTTATATAATATGGTCAGAATTATTGTTGGTACGTTACTTAGCATAGGACAAGGAAAGCTTGATCCTGATAGCATTCCAGAGATTTTAGCGAAACAAAATCGTCAGTTTGCTGGAAAGATGGCTCCAGGTCATGGGCTTTACTTATGGGAGGTAAACTATAACAACTAATCCTGGTGTAACATTTGCTTGACATTAGAAACTCAAAAGTATATCATAACATATGGTATTGTTTCTAAAACCACGATTAGCCCCGGAAGGAAATCGTGTTTAAGATAAACAATAGATTTTTTCTATGGAAAAGATAACGAGGAGGGAAACACATGCGTACGACTTTTATGGCAAAAGCTAACGAAGTTGAGCGTAAATGGTATGTGGTTGATGCTGAAGGTCAAACTTTAGGTCGCCTTGCTAGTGAAGTAGCATCCATTTTACGTGGTAAAAACAAACCTACATTTACACCACACGTTGACACGGGTGATCATGTAATTATTATTAACGCTGAGAAAATTCATTTAACAGGTAATAAATTAAACGATAAAATTTACTACCGTCACACTAACCACCCAGGTGGACTTAAGCAAAGAACAGCTCTTGAAATGCGTACAAACTACCCTGTACAAATGTTAGAGCTTGCAATTAAAGGCATGCTTCCAAAAGGACGCTTAGGCCGTCAAGTTTCTAAGAAACTTAACGTGTATGCTGGAGCAGAGCATCCACACCAAGCACAAAAACCAGAAGTTTACGAACTTCGCGGATAATTAATTAAAGGAGGGCTTACTTTGGCACAGGTTCAATACTATGGTACTGGACGTCGTAAGAGTTCAGTAGCGCGCGTACGCCTAGTTCCAGGCGAAGGACGCGTTATCATTAACGGTCGTGATTTTGAAAACTATATCCCATTTGCTGCATTACGTGAAGTAGTGAAACAACCTCTAGTTGCAACAGAAACTTTAGGTAACTACGATGTACTTGTAAACGTAAATGGTGGTGGATACACTGGTCAAGCTGGTGCTATTCGTCACGGTATTTCTCGCGCTTTATTAAAAGCTGATCCAGAATACCGTCTAACACTAAAACGTGCAGGTCTATTAACTCGTGACGCACGTATGAAAGAGCGTAAAAAATACGGTCTTAAAGGCGCACGTCGTGCACCTCAGTTCTCAAAACGTTAATTTTTGCGAACTACAAACCCCAACCATTTTGGTTGGGGTTTTTTTATGTTTCATTCCTCTTTTGCAATTTTTATAGCTTGGAATATTTTAGTGCTACCGCCGCGCGTATGCTTCTTCTTTAGAAGTTTAGACTAATACGTATTAGGGAGGTTTATAAGTACTATGAATGTCATTGTCAGCTTACAAGAAAAACAAAAAGAAAAGCAGTTAAAATACGAGCGGAAGATGTTGCGGGAATTATCATTAAAAACATTGCGTTCAAATATTCGTGATGCATTTCAAATGCAAGAGCTTCATCGTCAGTATGAAGATTACTGTATTGAATTAGGGATAGAATCTTATTTATTAGGAGCGAGATACAGTAAATTTGGTTATTATGGTGAATCATTTTTTGATGTGAAATATAGAGCTTTAGAAGAAGAACAACAATTAACTGAAACGCTATTTCAATTTTTAACGAGTATGACTATGCGAGAAATAAAGTTGAAAGATGAGGAATTACTTTTTGAATCTTGTCAGCAGTTTATAGGATTGTGGTGGCAAGAAGGGTATGAAAAAGGTGAAAGAAGATATCGATTAAAGCTTCATTAAGACAAGCATAAACTTTCCTCTTGTCCCATATAAGTAATTAGAGGGACTAGCTGGAGGAGGAAAGGTATGAAGAGAATTCGAATTATCTCTTTTGCACTCGCTGCGGTTGTATTGTTTTTTTTAGTCAAACAAGAATTTCAAATTACAAAATCGTGGCGTGCTTGGAATTTACCCTTATCAGGGAAAGTAATCGTATTAGATGCTGGGCATGGTGGACCAGATGGAGGGGCTGTTGGTGGAAAGGATATTATAGAAAAGGATATTACGCTTGAAATTACAAAAAAGGTACAAGACTATTTACAAGAACAAGGTGCACTAGTTATTTTAACGCGTGAGGGAGATTATGATTTAGCTAACAAAGATACAAAGTCATATAGCAGACGTAAAGCAGAGGATTTAAAAAAACGTGTAGAAATCATCAATAAACCTGATGTAGACTTTTTTGCAAGTATTCATTTAAATGCTTTAACTAGTAGTGGATCGAAAGGCGCACAAACGTTCTATTACCGTTCTTCAATTGAAAATGAACGTGCTGCAAAATTTATACAGGCTGAATTGAGAACAAGTTTAGAGAACACGAATCGTTCTGCTAAGACTATTTCGCATGTGTATTTATTAAAGTATTCTAAAACACCAGGTGCTTTAATTGAAGCTGGCTTTTTATCGAATGTGAACGAAAGGTATATGTTAAATTCGGAGAAATATCAGCAAAAGTTAGCAGCTGCAATATACCGTGGTATATTACGTTATTTCACGGAAAAAGGAAATCCTCCAGAATAAGGAGGATTTTTTTGAGCTTCTCTCGTTAACGAAGTTTTCGGAAAATATGTTATACTGGAAATGTAAACGCATTTATTTCAAGAATAAGCAGAGATAAATTCAATTAACATTACGTTATTTTTCATACAGGGGGCTGGGCTAATTATGGTAACGAAAGAGCAAGTGGTTGAAGCGTTAGAAGGGATTGTAGATCCGTTTTTACATAAAAAATTAAAAGAAACAAGTGCAATTAAAGAGGTAACAGTCAAGCCAGAGAAGGAACATGTGAGTGTCAAAATTGCAATCGTAAAAACCGGTACAGCGGAACAAATGCAGTTGCAGTCTGGAATTGTAAAGTTAGTAAAAGAACTTGGGGCAGCAACAGTTGGACTTCGTTTTGCAGAATTTACAGAAGAGGAATTAGCTCAGTTTGCACCGGAACAACAAGAAGAGCAAAGTGAATCTTTATTGTCACCTAATTCAAAAACAACATTCTTAGCAGTAGCGAGTGGAAAAGGTGGCGTGGGAAAATCAACTGTTTCCGTTAACCTTGCAGTTGCTTTAGCTCGTTTAGGAAAAAAAGTTGGTATTATCGATGCGGACATTTACGGTTTTAGTGTGCCAGACATGATGGGGATAGAAAAACGTCCTATCGTAAGAGGTGACAAAATAATTCCGGTGGAACGTTTAGGTGTAAAGGTAATCTCAATGGGCTTCTTTGTAGAGGATAATGCACCAGTTATTTGGAGAGGACCTATGCTTGGGAAAATGTTAAACCACTTCTTCACAGAAGTAGAATGGGGCGATCTAGATTATTTAGTACTAGATTTGCCACCAGGCACAGGTGATGTTGCGTTAGATGTGCACTCAATGTTGCCATCTTGCAAAGAGATTATTGTAACGACGCCTCATCCAACAGCTGCGTTTGTAGCAGCACGTGCTGGAGCGATGGCATTGCGCACTGAACATAGTATTCTTGGTGTTGTTGAGAATATGGCATATTTTGAAAGTAAGGTAACTGGTGAGAAAGAATATGTATTTGGAAAAGGCGGGGGAGATAAGTTAGCTACCGAATTACAAACGAATGTTCTTGGTCGCATTCCGCTACAACAACCCGATTGGAATAAAGAAGACTTTGCTCCTTCAGTATATGAAGATACACATACAACGGGCATTATTTATAGTAAAATAGCTGAAACAGTAATTGATAAAACAGCTGTTACACAAAAATAAAGTGAAACTTTAATCAGTGGGGTTCACCTGTTACTGACAACAATAATGCTTTTGTTGTTAGTAAACCTTTCGCTTAACTAGAGGGGGCCATTTTGTCTGTTAATAGTAAGATAAAGTAATAACGAGTGAACAATGTATACATTGTCCACTCGTTATTATAGTTATTATTTTTTACTGTTCTTCCTTCTTTTCGCCTTGAGAACCACCGTCACCGCCTGCTTCTTTCTTACCAGATCCGCCTTTTTCAGCTTTTTGCACACCTTTACTAATGATATCAATCATCTTGGCTTGGAAGAGTGGACTTTCAGCAGTTTCTGTTAGTACTTGTTGTAGATATTGACGGTATTCTTTACTCTTCATTGTTTGTAACATTATTTTTTCTACTTCAGGATTTTTCATAATTTCTATAACGCCTGCTTGGTATTCAGGGTCTTTTAGTAAGGTTTTCATTAATTGAGTTTGTTCTTTCCCCATACTTTTAGCAAACTTTGATGAGAACTCAGGATCTTTAAAGAGCTTTTCCCAGAATTGTTGCCCTTTATCGGATACCATGGCATCTTCAATCGTTTTCTTTACTACTGTTTCATCTAGTATGAGTGCTTGTTTCATTTTTTCATCAGTTAATACATCTTGAATAGCTTTCTTACCTTGATCTGTTTTTAAAATATCAACAATCATTTTCTTTGTTTGATCGTAATCTAGTTCGGATTTCGTTTCTTTTCCTTGTGCGCATGCTGCAAGTGCGATAAGTAGAAAAGAAGAAACGAAAATGAATAGCATCCGTTTCATAAGTTGGAACTCCTTTCAGCACAGTTCTCTCTTTTTAATATAAATATCTTTAAGGAATTTATACATGAACATGGCTAGCTTTTTGAAATTGTCATTGATACAATTTAATTAGAAATATAAGGATAATGGGGGATGTGTTGTGAATAGCCGCAAGTGGGTACGACTATTTTTAACGACGTTGTTTCTTGGTGGGATTAGCACAGTTATTATTGGTTTTGTTTTGGAGTGGGACAAGTACAATAAATTTTTTCAAAATTTCGACGGTAAGGAGATTTTAGCAGTATCTTTCTGGCTGATGGGTGTAGGATTTATTTTTAGTGTTATAAGTCAAATGGGATTCTTTGCATATTTAACAATCCACCGTTTTGGACTAGGGATGTTTCGCTCATCTTCTTTATGGAATGCAGTCCAGCTCTTCTTTATTGCATTCGTATTATTTGATTTTGTGTATTTAAGATCTGTACTTATTGCAAATGGGGAAGTCTCGTTAGGGAATAACATACTTGTTGCTGGAATATTATTTGTGTTTGGAGCAATTGTTGCTTATGTAAAAAGTAAAGAAACAAATAAAAAAGCATTTGTGCCAGCTCTGTTCTTTATGGTTGTTGTAACAATCCTTGAATGGGTACCGGCGCTTCGGATTAATGATACAGATTGGCTATATTTAATGGTTATACCGCTATTGTTATGTAATGCGTATCAATTACTTGTATTACATCGTTTAATCGGAAAAACAAGTAAATCAGCTTAATAGAGAGAGGTTTTATACACCAGCAGTTATAATGCTGGAAATGGTATGATTAAAAAAGCTCTACCACCTTCTTGAAAGGTAGTAGAGCTTTTTATGCGTGAAGAGTAGTTGGGAAGAAGCTACTTCACATCTTCACTTTTCGTACTTGTGTTGGAAATAAGTTGTGACACGGATATTTGCTCATATCCATCACTTTTTATTTTTTGCAGGAGCAGCGGTAAAGCTCTATTTGTTTGAAGGGCAGAATCGGATGCGTGTAATAAGACGATATCTCCACCCTTCAAATTATTAGAGACAGTGGAAACGATGTTATTTACACCTGGGTTTTTCCAATCGTTTGAATTATTACTCCAATGCACGACGGTGTATCCAAGTGATTCTGCGATTTTAAGGGTTGCTTTGTTAAATTCGCCACTAGGTGGACGTAACAGCTTGACTTGTTTTACACCAAGTTTCGTAAAAACATCTTGTGCTCGTAAAAGGTCTCGCCTTATTTCATTTGTCTCTAGAGAAGTATAGGATGTGTAATTGTACCCCATACTACCGATTTCGTGCCCATCTTTCATGATTCGCTCTACAATATCGGGGTGTCTTTCGGCCCATGCAGCAGAAAGGAAGAAGGTTGCATTCTTAATTTCTCTTTCTTTAAGAGTATCTAGGATTGGAATTGCTTTTTTGTCTCCCCAACTAATATCAAACGTAAATGCAACTTGCTTTTTAGCGGTGTCTCCTTTGTAAATTACTTTAGGGCCTGTAGCAGTTGAAAAAGCAGATTCATGTGAATATGTTTTTAAAAAGAGTAGCCATGCTGTAAATAAGGACAGTATCACTATTAAGCTAATGTGTTTAAAATTTCTCTTACTCGTAATAAAAAAGAAAAACATAATATTACGCCCCTTTGTCCAATCCTTTTCAGTTACATATATGCTGTAAATATAAAAAAGAGAACAAAGGATTAACATCGTAAGTAGTGGATATAATGGATGATAGGATTGTGATAATTGAAAATGAGCGGAACGTTTATTGTTGCGTAAGGAATTATTGAGGTGATTGTTTGCTTGGGCTGATGTTGACAAAAGAAGAAAGAAAAGAAATGGAATACATATTGAAGAGAGAATTAGAGGAACTTTTATTTGATTTTGAAGATGAGCGTATTCATGAAGTTGTAAAAAAAGCCATGGAAGAAAGATATAAAATCATTTTCTGTTTATTCCGGAGAGTAGCTAACACAGAAGAATGTATTCGTTATGTAAGAAAAAGAATTTTTTATTAAAAAGTGTTGACGCTAATGGTTTATATATGGTAAATTAATAACCGTCGCTGATGCAGAAACGCAGAAAACGACAAAAAAGAAATTAAAAAACTTAGTTGACATTGAAAAATGAAGATGTTAACATAAGGAAGTCGCAAATGAGCGACCAAGTAGTTCTTTGAAAACTGAACGAAACAAACAACGTGAAACGTCAATTTTTATTTTAGATGCTAGACAAACTAACTTTATTGGAGAGTTTGATCCTGGCTCAGGATGAACGCT
>NZ_JAKUGG010000030.1:0-57008 GCF_022663835.1 Bacillus cereus group sp. BfR-BA-01347
CATAAAAGAATTAAGGCAAAATTAAAGGGTATGAGCCCAGTACAATACCGGGCTCATACCCTAGAGGCTGCCTAATGAAACGACCTGTCTAACTTTCGGGGGTCACTTCAGATTAGAGGGCTTTTATTTTGTCGTTATGTGTCGGTAAGTCGATATATTTAAAAAATCGCTGATATAATTCGAGTTGCGCCGATATATTTAAAAAATCGCCTATATAATTTCATTTACCGTTATGCAACATAAAAAAGAGCTATTCTCAAATGATGGGAATAGCTCTTTTTCTTATGCAACTTTCTCTTCTGAAGCAATGCCGCGAATTTCATCAGCAGAGCGGATCGGATATTTACGGAAAACAATAGATCCGATGTATCCGACAATAGTGGTAACGATTCCGCATAGTACGGCAGCAATCGTTACTTTTATAACGTCATTAAATCCGAATAGGACAAGAAGACCTGGAATTGGTGATGCTGTTCCAGGTGCATTATTAACAAGCTGGAATAGCGATGTAATAATACCAGCAAGTGCACCGCCAACGAAATTTGTCATATAGATTGGAATTGGATTTGCTGAGACAACATCGGCTTGTGTTAAAGGCTCGATTGCTACAGCAATTGTATCTTTCTTTGAACAAATTTTTAATCGTTTAAAGAAAATAAAGTTCATCGGGGCTGAGGCTGCAACGGCCAGACTAGCAATTGCCATTGGTAAACCTGTTAATCCAAGCATTGCAGTTAGTGCCATAGAACTCAGTGGAGAGGTAGAAATAACTGTTATTAATCCACCAAGCATAATACCCATAATGATAGGACTTTCTGTAGTTGCAACTGAAATCATAGAACCGATTTTACCGAGTGTTGCGTTAACGAGCGGATCCATAAGCATTGCCATTCCGCGTGAGATTGGTGCAGCGATAAATAGGATTGCTAAAAATTCCACACCAGCTGGTAATTTCTTTTCGAGAAATTTCACGACGAAGGCACAAACGTATCCAGCGAAAAATCCTGGTAAAATACCGAATCCACTAGTAGCGATACCAATTAAAACAGCGTATACGGGGGAAACACCGATTGCTAATGCGACTAAAATCGCTGCTGCGACACCGCTCATACTACCGGAAGCTTCTCCTACTGATTGTAAAAAGTCATTATGAAACATTTCTCCACCTATATAACGGTGAAATGCTTCAATAAGAAAACTTGCAATTGCTGCATTAGCTAAAGCGCCCATTGCCTTCATTCCGTAAGGCGCGCGGTAACTGAAAAGTGTAAATAGACAAAGTACAACGAGTAATAGTGCTAAACCTTGCAAGATAGCCATTTGAAAACTGTCTCCTTTGATTTTTGTAATAAAAATTCGTATCATTCAATAATAATATAAAAGTGTATGAAACGGAAAAATTTTTTCTTGAGAACTTGCTGTAAGAAAAAATCCCTTACAATAATGTAAGGAAAGTGTAAGACTTTTAGATAGAGTATAGTATGCTCTTTTCCGTATAATACAAGTATAGATATAATACTAGCGAGAAAGAAGTGCAAACAGGAGGTTCATGTATGAAATTGGTAATTAAAGTTTTAGCTGTATTCGCCATTATTCTAGGTGGAACAGCGTATTATTTAAACACAAAAACAGAAGGTGTACATGCTTTTGTAGACAACTTCTTTTCAAATAAAGAAATACAAGATTATTATGCGGTTGTAGATAAAGGTGAGAAAAAAGACGGTGAATATTTGTATACATTTAAAGGGTATACAGAGGACGGAAAGCAACAAATTATTAAAAGAATGGTAAATCGTGAATTGCATGCAGGTGCTTTTATAAAAATTTATGCAAAAGGTATGCAAGGAAAAGGATGGGCTGAAATAACGAAAGAGTCAATACCGCAAAAAGCGTTGGAAAAAATAGAAAAACCATAAAAGGAGCGACTCATTCGCTCCTTCTTTAGTGCGTTAAAATAGTGATAGATGTCTTTTCTTTGTTAGAAATAATTTTTGCACTTCCACCAATTGGGAAAGTGAAAATCGGAGTTGTATGCCCGAAACTTGCGTTTGCAATGATAGGAATATGTGCAAGTTCAGGTTTTGAAGCAATCATTTCTTGAATGTCTTCTATCGTACATTCTGCACCTTTTTGCATCTTTCCTATAACGATTCCCTTTATGTATTCAAAATCTTGCTGCTGCATAAGGGAATGTAAATAACGATCAAAAGTTTTAAGAGTAGATGTTCCAGTTAAACTATCTTCTTCAATAAATAAAATTTTGTCCTTTAAATTTGGTATATATGGTGTACCTTGCAGTAAGTTAAATGTGCTCATATTGCCACCGATAATATCTCCCGTAGCTTCTCCTTCATGAATTGAAACGTATCCTTCATTTTTAATAAATTCTCGATTTTCCTGATCTATATACCAAGAATCATCGCTCCACGTTTCAGCCGGAACGATTTCAATAGACTCATTAGCGGTTAAGCATTGTAAAAAGTAATCGGCTGTATACTCGAGTCCTTTCTCCATTCCAAATGAAGAGAAATGGGGTCCTGAATATGTAACAAGTCCTGTTTTTGCGTAAATTGCATTATTTAAGGCAGTAATATCAGAATAACCACAGAAAAATTTCGGGTTTTCACGAATTAAATCGTAATCGAGATGTTTTAATAAACCATTTGAGTTGTATCCGCCAAGTGTAGTCAAAATAGCTTTTACATTAGGATCTCCAAATGCTTCATGGAGGTCTTGAATGCGGGAAGAAGTAGAAGAGGAAGCAAATCGATCTATCTCATCGGCATATTTTGAGAATGTAACTTGAAAGCCCATGTCAGTTAATCTTTTTATAGCAAGTTTTCTATTTTCATTTGAAACAATACTTAAACTACACGATGGGGAAATCACTCGTATTTCATCGCCTTTTATTAATTTTGTTGGTATCACTAAATTCACCTCTATAATTAAAAGAATATTTAGATTTAAAAAACATTTTATCATATGAAATAAAGTATAAGTGAATTATTTTTTGAAATGGAGTTTTCCTGATTTTTCAGCAGACAGACAGAGTCTTTTTTTGATATGATAGGAAAAGTGATTTATTATAAGTAGTATTTAATATCTATAACATTTGAAAGGTGTGCAAGACGTGGAGAAACAACTTGCAGGCTTGCCGGTACACGTTCATTTCGTAACAGAAATCCGTGAAGGGGCGAGGAAGGAAACCGTTGCTTTTGAAGCAAATGGTCAATACTATGTAAAAGGTCAAGGTACATATGTAACATTCCAGGAGCCGAACGAACAAGGCGAAGTGAAAACAATTATTAAAATTCAAGATGAACAAGTTCTCATTATGCGTTCAGGTGCTGTTTCTATGCGTCAGACGCATGTGAAAGGTGAATGGACAACTGGTACGTATACGAGTGAACTTGGTACGTTTGCATTGCAAACAAAGACTGATAACGTTCTTTTTAAATGGTCGGATGAAAAGAAAAAAGGACAACTCTTCTTAACTTACGCATTGCTTCTAAGTGAACAAGAAGCTGGCAGATATACTATTACAATTAATTTGAAGGAGGCAAAATAATGAATTCCTTAGAACAGGTAAAAGGATTGATTAAAGAAGAAATTCAGGCTGCTGTATTAAAGGCAGAATTAGCGACAGAAGAACAGATTCCAAACGTTGTATTAGAATCTCCAAAAGATAAAACAAATGGTGACTTCTCTACAAATATGGCAATGCAACTTGCACGCGTTGCAAAAAAAGCACCTCGAATGATTGCAGAAGAACTAGTTGCAAACTTTGATAAAGCAAAAGCTTCTATTGAAAAAATCGAAATCGCTGGTCCTGGTTTTATTAACTTCTATATGGATAATAGCTATTTAACAGATTTAATTCCAACAATCGTAAACGCTGGTGAAGCTTACGGTGAAACGAATACTGGTAAAGGTGAAAAAGTACAAGTTGAGTTCGTATCTGCGAATCCAACAGGTGACCTTCACTTAGGACATGCACGTGGTGCGGCAGTAGGTGACACTTTATGTAACCTATTAGCAAAAGCAGGCTATGATGTATCTCGTGAGTACTACATTAATGATGCTGGTAACCAAATTCATAACTTAGCTCTTTCTGTTGAAGCTCGTTACATGCAAGCTTTAGGCTTAGATAAAGAAATGCCAGAAGACGGTTACCATGGTGCGGATATCATTGGAATCGGTAAACGTTTAGCTGAAGAATTCGGCGATCGTTATGCGAAAGCTGATGAAAAAGAAAGCTATGAATTCTACCGTGAGTACGGTTTAAAATATGAATTAGCAAAACTTCAAAAAGACTTAGAAAGCTTCCGTGTTAAATTTGATGTATGGTTCTCAGAAACATCACTATACAAAAACGGAAAAATTGATCAAGCTCTTGCCGTATTAAAAGAGCGCGAAGAGATCTTTGAAGAAGATGGAGCAACTTGGTTCCGTTCAATGACTTACGGTGACGATAAAAACCGTGTATTAATTAAAAACGATGGTTCTTACACATACTTAACGCCAGATATCGCTTATCACCGTGATAAATTAGAGCGTGGTTTTGATAAGTTAATCAACATTTGGGGTGCTGACCACCACGGTTACATTCCTCGTATGAAGGCTGCTATTCAAGCACTTGGTTACGATAAAGACACGCTTGAAGTAGAAATCATCCAAATGGTACAACTGTATCAAAACGGTGAAAAAATGAAGATGAGTAAGCGTACGGGTAAAGCAGTTACACTTCGTGAGCTTATGGAAGAAGTAGGCGTGGACGCAATGCGTTACTTCTTCGCAATGCGTAGCGGTGACTCTCATTTAGACTTTGATATGGACTTAGCGGTATCAAAATCTAATGAAAACCCAGTATACTATGCACAATATGCTCATGCTCGCGTATGCAGTATCCTTCGTCAAGGCGAAGAATTAGGATTAGCTGCAGATGGAGATGTGAACTATAAACTTGTTACTTCTGAGAAAGAAGTAGAGTTACTGAAAAAACTTGGTGAATTCCCAGCTGTAGTTGCGGATGCAGCACAAAAACGTCTGCCACACCGTATTACAAACTATGCATTTGAATTAGCAGCAACATTACACAGCTTCTACAATGCGGAAAAAGTATTAAACCAAGATAACTTAGAATTAAGTAAAGCTCGTTACGAGTTAATGAAAGCAGTACGCACTACACTTCAAAATGCATTAGCAATCGTAGGAGTATCTGCACCAGAAAAAATGTAATGAAGAAAAGCGGAAGCGGGCTTTCGTTTTTAAATAAAAGGCAATCACACGATGTTGTGATTGCCTTTTTATGTGGAGATAATAAAAAAAATAAAATTTTATCAAACAAAAGGGGAATTTGCGTCGTCTTATGTAAATGTTAGGAGGCTTATGATGGAAGAAAAGATAGAAGAATTAATTGATATATATAAGAAGCAAATATATTCCTTATGCTATAAATTAGCGAAAACGAAAGAAGATGCGGAAGATATTTTTCAAGAGACGTGGATAAAGGTTTTTTCATCAAGGCACCAACTTTCTTATGTGGATAATTATAAAAAGTGGATTACTACAATTTGCGTTCGTACATTTTATGACTTTTACCGCAAGAAGAAAAGATGGAAAAATCGCGTATTAGATTTATTTCATAAAGAAGGTGGTGGAGAAGTAGAGTTTGTAGATGATGTGAATATATCAGAGGAAATCATTCAAAAGGTAGAAGCCGAAATGATACGGGAAGTTATACAGTTATTAAATGAAAAATATAAAACGGTACTCGTACTCTATTACTATGAACAATATTCTTACAAGGAAATGAGTGAAATATTAAATATACCAATTGGTACGGTAAAGTATCGGCTTAATTATGGGAAAAAGAAAATGCGAGAACATTTGGAGGGGTTCGTTCATGAGGGAAGATAAACTTGAACAGAAAATAAAGAGCAGTTTAGCAGGAGAGATAATTCCAAGCGAAGAGCTAATCAATAACACGAAGCAGGGTGTGCGAAAGGCTCAGAAGTTAGAGAAGAGGTGGCTAATTAGTATTCATGCCATTTGGATTGTTTTGTTAACAATTGTTATAGAACAATTTATCACTCATTTGGATCATAAAATTCCTATGCTGATAGCAAGTGTGATTATGATGCACGTATACATTCCGATATATGTTGTAATACAGTCATTTTTAAAGAAGGAGTATAAATTACATGATAGAGTTCGCTAATCCATTTGTAGTATTTGAGATAGCTGGAATTACAATGTTTTTGGCTTTTATAGCACTTTTAATATGTGTTGCATCATGGGTATATACAGATGCTAAAGCACATCAAATGAGCAAAGGATGGAGTATTTTAGCAGTTATATTGCCATTCTTTATTGGATTTTTATTATATATGGTAAGAAGAAGTAAAAAGAAGGTTGAAGGAGAATGTAAGGTGAATTTTGTTAAAAAACAGAAAGTAACATTAGTTGCGATATTGGCAAGTACAATGTTTGTATTACTTAGTGGTTTTACTTTTGCACAAACGTTAGATGATGCGTGGAGAGCAGGAGATATATATTTAGAAAATGAGAAGCAAGGGAAAACAAGTTACGAGGCAAAATTCTCATCATGGGATATTGCCGGTAAGGATATTAAATTTCAATATGAAAAGAATACAGAAGTGACATTTTCTTATGAGACAGATGCAAAACGAGGGAACTTATGTTTTAGTGTGTATGAAAGACAAGGAGAAGGTATAAAAGAGTTAAAGGAAATTTGTGAATCGAAAAAAGGTACTTTTACAGTTACTTTAAAAGCAAATGAAGAATATGTATTGAATATAAGCGGATTAAAAGTAAAAGATGGATTTGTAAAAGTGAATTGGGAAGAGAAATAAAAGGGGTCCTATAAAGGACCTCTTTTCTATTGAATAGTATAAGTAACAGAAAAACTAACAGGACTATAGTAAACGTAAGGTGCATGAAATTGAACATACATATTTCCATCTGTTTTTGCAGTGAAAATTCGGCCGTAACCATCAGAATAACGTCCAATAAGGTTATGATTTGAGTCATAAACACTGTAACTAGGAGTTTTGCTGTTAGGATGAATTGTTAGTTCTTGTCCTTTTTGAAGGAAAATAGGTTCTTGTTCAGAACTACCTCCAGTTTGCAAAGAATAAAATTTTGTAAAGCTTTGTTCTTGAGCGGCAGCAGCGACTTTTGTTTCAGGGATAAACGCAGTAGCTCCAGTAATTCCTGCTAAAGTTAATGCACCTGCTAAAATCATTTTTTTCATAATAGAAAAAGCCTCCTTATTAGTTGTAATCGTTTTTGTTACAATTAATATTGTATACGATAATGGGTAGGATAAAATATGCTTTTATGCATATATATTTTTTCTCAATAAAAGACCACTGATAAAATCAGTGGTCTTTTAAATGATTAAGCAGCTTTCTGTTCAGTTTGAGGAACAGGTTTTTGAAGTGAGTTATAAACTCCTGTTCCGATAACGTCTAATGCCATTCTCATTCGTTCAGGCGAAATGTTTTCTAATACGTTATCTTGAGGTGTATGGTATACCTTCTCAATATGATAGATTAATGGATTCCAACTATCGACACCCATCCAAATGAATAGAGCAGCAGGAATACCAGCTTCAGCAAATGGAACATGATCACTAGAACCGAATTTACCTTGTAGGACGAGTTCATTATTTAGTTGTTTACCTGCTTGCAAGGCAGCGTCTGTTACAAAGTTTGTAGAGCCATCAGGTGTCATAGCGTATAAATTCTTTGCTTTATCATAATTTGTTGCAACCATGTCGGCGTTAAAGACACCTAAAATACGGTCGCGTTCTTTTGGGGATAGACTATTCACGTAATAATCCGAACCAAGTAATCCAGTTTCTTCAGAACCAAAGGTAATAAAGCGAATTTCTTTATCAGTTTCTACATTTTGAAAAGCACGAGCTAGTTCTAATACTAATCCAGTTCCAGAAGCATTATCATTTGCGCCAGGTGCTCCGACAACACTATCATAGTGCGAGCTTACAACGACTGCTTTTTCATTACCTGTACTCTTTTTTGGTTTCTTTTTGGCGATAACATTTAGAGATGTTAATTTAGATTCATGTCTCGCTTTTAGGGAAAGAATTGTTGTCCCTTTTTTAGCGATTTCTTCTTTAAATGCATTTCCTTGTGCATAAGCAAGACCAAAGACAGGGATAGATTGCTTTTTCGTTAGGCGGGGATTGAAGGTTTGTCCATAATTTCCGCGTCCGCCAATTAAACTGTATAAAAGAACACCTTTTGCACCTTTGCTAATAGCATTTTCAACTTGTTTATTATAGTCTGTAACTGTCGTTCCTCTTTCAAATAAAACAATTTTACCGTTTACTTCATTTGGAATATCTTCTAATTTTGTCCCACCTTGAACAAAGATAAGGGGAGCTGTAACAGCTTCTGTAGAAATTAGTGCATTAGGAGAAGCACCAGCTTGCCAAGTACGTTTTGTTGATAGTGGTGATTCAATGAATCCAACGTATTGATCGGGCACCTGAAATGGTTGATATTCTACGTCATAGCCCATTGATTTAAGCTGCATACCAATGTAACGAGAAGCCCATTCTTCAGATTTTGTCCCACCGGGGCGAGGACCAATTGTTTCAGACAAGAAACGAACATGTTCAATCGCGCGGTTTGGATCAATCTGTTTTGTAATAGATGGAGTTTGTGTAACCTCTGACGTGGAATCCGCTTTCGCTTGCCCGATTGGAGCTAAGCTAACAGCGAGTGATACAGCAAGCAAAGAGCTTACTATTTTTTGTTTCAATGATTTTCTCATTTTTTCCTCTCCTATTCTTCTATTCTCTCTGACTGACAAAAGAAGACGGATAATGACTTTATTTTACCTTCGCGCCTTTTGTTTTTCAATATTCTGACATTGAGAAATAAAAACGATATATGCATATTTGCATATTTTTGAGGGAGATATGTATGCTATCATTTTAAACGAAGGTTCGCTTTCTACTCTGAAAGCTCCTACATTGCATGAATCTAGTGTACCCAAACTTTAGATTATGTAGAGGAATGGAATCACTGTAGGGTTTCATTTCTCATGTTTGAATCAGTTGATGGTAATTATGTTTCCGCATTTCATAATTATTATCAGTGATATATGTAAGGCATCCATATGAAAATAAGAGGCTGTTCAAAGGTTTTCCGTACTTTTGGGCAGCCTCACCCCGTTAAAAGGACGATACTTTATGTATCGTCCTTTTTGTATAAAAAAACATCCAATCAATTGAGAGATTGATTGGATGTGAAAAAATTATTAATAATTTTTTTTGCGTTTTGTAGCTAAAATACTTAATAATCCAGCTAGTAGAAGAACGATACCTACTGTTTGTGTAGGGTCTTCTTTATGACCTGTATTTGGAAGGTGTTTATCCGTATTTTGATCATCTTGCTGTTTGTTATCTGTTTTATTCGATGTTTCTTCAGAAGTTCCGTTTTCGTGTTTCTCAGATTTCTCATTGCCTTTGTTTTCTTCTTTATTTGGAGGAGTAACTGGCTTGTCATCTCCACCTGAAGAAGATTCAATTTTTTTATTTGAAACTGTAATTTGTAGTGGTGAAGCTTGGGCTTTTTCAATAGTAAAGCTTATTGGTGATGCATCTAATTGATAGCCTTCAGGAGCTTTTGTTTCCACTAGTTGATAATTACCAGGTTTCAAATCATTTACGATTAATTTACCATGCCCATCTGTTTTTAAACCTACTCGTACTACTTTTCCATCTTGGTCTAAAATATTGAAAATGGCACCTTCAAGTGTTCCGTGGTGATCAATATCAACTTTAGTTAACTCAATTGAACCTGTTGTTAAACTATTTAAAGCTGTAACAGAGGTAATCTGAGATTGTCCTTTCGTAATTGTGAAAGGAATTGGTTTAACGTTTAAATCATAGCCAGTGGGAGCTTTCGTTTCAATGAACTGATAATCTCCCGGACGTAAATCAGAAACAGAAATCTTCCCATCTTTATCAGTAGTTAAATCTGAACGAACATCCTTGCCGTCCATATCTACAATTTTAAAGATAGCCCCTTCAAGAGTAGTACCGTCGATGTCATCAACTTTAGTTAATTCAACTGTGCCCTTAGTTAAGCTATTCGTAGCAGTAACAGAGGCGATTTTTTCTTGGCCTTTTTTAACTGTGAACTTAATAGGTGTTTCGTTTAAGTCATAGTGTTCAGGAGCTTTTGTTTCGATAAACTCATAGTGTCCTGGTGGTAATTCATCAATGACTAAACGGCCGTTTTTATCAGTAGTTAAATCGGTACGGACGTCATGCCCATCCTTGTTAACAATTTTAAATACTGCACCTTCAAGTGTTGTGTTTTCTTCAACATCATCAACTTTAATTAACTCCACACTACCTTTCGTTAAGCTATTAATAGCTGTAACGAAGACATGCTTTGTTTGACTTCTTTCGATTGTGAATTTAATTGGTTCTTCATTTAAGTCGTAATGTTTAGGAGCTTTCGTTTCAATAAATTGATAGTCTCCTGGCTGTAAGTCTTTCGCGATGATTTTTCCGTCTTTATTGGTAACTAAATTCGTACGAATGTCGTTACCATTCATATCAGTAATTTTAAATACCGCACCTTCTAGCATTTCTTTCTTATCTATAGAGTCAACTTTAGTTAATTCCACGCCACCTTTTGTTAGGCCATTCTTAGCAGTAACAGAAACGGGAGATAGTTGACTTCTCTCGATAGTGAAGCTGATAGGTGTTTTATTTAAATCGTAATCTTTCGGAGCTTTCGTTTCAATGAATTGATAGTCTCCAGGGCGTAAGTTTGTAGCAGTAATCTTACCATCTTTATCAGTAGTTAAATCCGTGCGAACAATTTTACCATTCGCATCAATGATGTTAAACACTGCATCAGAAAGTTTTGTATCTGGATTTATATCATCCACTTTTATTAATTCTACAGAACCCTCAGTTAAGCTATTTGTAGCAGTAACTTGGAGCTTTTCTTTTTGGCTTTTCTTAATTGTAAACTTAATAGGTTTACTATCTAATTTATAGTGTTCAGGAGCTTTCGTTTCAATAAACTGATAGTCCCCAGGGCGTAAATCAGAAACAGAAATTTTTCCATCTACATCTGTTGTAAGCTCAGTGCGAATGTCGTTACCATTCATATCAGTAATTTTAAATATCGCATCTTTAAGAGCGGTACCATCTACATCATCCACTTTAGAAAGTTCCACAGCGCCTTTCGTTAAGCTATTTGTAGCTGTAACGGAGATAGGATCAGCTTGGCTCTTTGTGATTGTGAATGGAATTGGCTCTTTGTTTAAATCATAGTGTTTCGGAGCCGTTGTCTCGATGAATTGATAATCACCAGGACGTAGGTCAGAAACGCTAATTTTACCTTGTTGATTCGTAACAAGCTCTTTGTGAATTACGGTGCCATTCATATCCACAATTTTAAATACTGCGCCTTCAAGAGTAGTGCCATCGACGTCATCCATTTTAGAAAGTTCCACGCCGCCTTTTGTTAAACTATTTTTCATAGTAACGGTAGCAATATCTTTTTGGCTTTTTTCAATTGTAAATATAATTGGTTTTTTGTCTAAATCATAGTGTTCAGGAGCCGTTATTTCAACGAATTGATACGTACCAGGACGTAAGTTTTCGATAACGATTTTACCTTCACTGTTTGTTTTTAAATCTGTTTTAAGTACTTTGCCATCTTGATCTAGTAAATTAAATACCGCATCGGCAAGTTTTGTTTGATTGTTTAAATCATCAACTTTAAGTAATTCGATACTACCTTGTTTTAAGCTATTTGTAGCAGTTAAAGAAATAGCTTTCTTCTGTCCTTTTTCAATAGTGAATTTGATTGGTGTTTCATCTAAAACGTAATGCTTCGGAGCTTTCGTTTCGATGAATTGATAATCACCAGGACGTAGGTCGTTAATTTCGATTATTCCTTGTTCATTTGTAACAAGGTCTTTATGAACTACATCACCATTCATATTAACAATTTTAAATACTGCATCTTTAAGAACAGTGCCATCAACATCATCTGTTTTAGAAAGTTTAACTGCACCCTTTGTTAAAGCATTTGTAGCAGTGACATGAAGAGTTTCAGTTTGGCTCTTTTTAATTGTAAATACGATAGGTTTTTTATCTAAATCGTAATGTTCAGGAGCAATTGTTTCAACGAATTGATACGTACCAGGACGTAGATTTTCAACAACAATTTTACCTTCATCATTTGTTTTTAAGCCTTCTTCAACCAACTCTCCGTCTGCATCTAATAAATTAAATACGGCATTAGCAAGTTTTGTATTTATATCAATATCGTCAATCTTTGTTAGTTCAACGCTACCGTTTTTTAAAGCATTTTTGCTTGTAACATTGATCTCTTTCGTTTGACTTCTTTCAATTGTAAATGGAATCGTTGTTTCATCTAATACATAGTGCTCAGGAGCTTTTGTTTCAATGAACTGATAGTCTCCAGGGCGTAAATGAGAAACAGAAATTTTACCGTTTTTATCTGTAACAAGATTCGTATGAACTTCCTTACCATTCATATCCACAATCTTAAAGATTGCACCTTCGAGCATCGTACGATCGATGTCATCGATTTTTGTTAATGTTACTGCACCTTTCTTTAAACTGTTAGTAGCAGTAACAGTAATATTCTCTTTTTGACTTTTTTCGATAGTGAACGGAATAGGGTCTTTGCTTAAGGTATAGTCTTTTGGAGCTTTCACTTCAACAAATTGATAGTCTCCAGGACGTAAATCAGAAGCAGTAATTTTACCGTTTGTATCAGTCGTTAAACCTTTGCGAATTACCTTTTTAGTATCATGAGCGTCAACGATTATAAATTCTGCACCTTCAAGAGTAGTGCCATCAACATCATCAACTTTTGTTAAAGTGACGCCACCTGTAAGTAAACTGTTTTTTATAGTAACAGGGATAGGAAGATCTTCCTTACTACCTTTTTTAATTGTGAACTTAATAGGTGTTTTGTCTAATTTATAATGTTCAGGGGCTTTTGTTTCGATAAATTGATAATCCCCTGGTGCTAAATCAGGAATAACTAATACTCCGTGACCATCTGTTGTTAAATCTTTCATAATTTCTTTGCCAGTTGTGTCTTGCAATGTGAATACAGCGTCGGCAAGAGCTTTACTACTTTCCACATCATCTTCTTTAATAAGTTTAACTTTTCCTTTCGTTAAACTATTTTTGAAAGTAATAGGGATGAGTTTTTGTTGGCTCTTTTCAATTGTAAATTCAATAGGTTCTTCATTTACATCGTAATAAGTAGGAGCCTTTGTTTCGATAAGTTTATAGTTACCCGGACGTAAGTCTTGTACTACTAATTTACCGTCTTTATTGGTAGTAAGTTCCGTACGAACATCCTCGCCTTTGTCATTAATTATTTTAAATACCGCACCTTCAAGGGTTTCCTTAGCATTTACATCATCAACTTTTGTTAATTCAATACCGCCTTTTATTAAGCTGTTAGTAGCAGTAACGTTAATAGCAGTTGCTTGACTTACCTTAATTGTAAATTCAATAGGTGTTTTATTTAAGGCATAATGCTCCGGAGCTTTTACTTCGATAAATTTATAGTTACCTGGACGTAAACCAGTAGCAATAATTTTACCTTCCTGATTCGTAACTAATTCTGTACGGACATCCTCATTTTTGTTATTAACAATTTTGAATACGGCACCTGTAAGTGGAGTGCCATCAACATCATCGATTTTTATTAGCTCAACATCGCCTGGTAGTAGACTATTTTCAGCTGTGATAACAATCGGTGTTTTTTGACCTTTTTCAATTGTAAATTCAATTGGTGTTGATCGCAGTTCATAATGTTCAGGAGCTTTCGTTTCAATAAATTTATATTTGCCTGGACGTAAGTCAGAAGCTTTAATAGTTCCGTTTTTATCGGTAGTTAAGTCCGTACGCACGTCTTCGTTTTTTTCATTAACGATTTTGAATATAGCTCCAGCAAGAGGAGTCTTTTTATCAAATTCGTCGATTTTTAATAACTCAACGGCACCTGTTGTTAAACTGTTTTTTGCAGTAATTGGAATGATACTTGTTTGACTTTTTTCAATTGTAAATGGAACTGGTTCTTTATTTAACTCATAGTATTTAGGTGGTGTTGTTTCAATAAATTGATACTCACCAGGCTCTAAATCTTCAACGGTTAAAGTTCCATCTTTTTCTGTTTTTAAGTTTGTACGCACGTCTTCGTTCTTGTTGTTAACAATTTTGAATACCGCACCTTCAAGAGTATTGCCATCTACATCATCAACTTTTGTTAAAGTAACACCACCTTTAATTATAGTGTTTTTTGCTTTAATAGAAGCAGCTGTAGTTTGGCTTTTTTCTATTTCGAATAGGATAGGTGTTTTGTCTAATTCATAGTGCTCAGGAGCTTTTGTTTCGACAAATTGATATTTACCAGGACGTAAATCTTTTGCTTCGATTTGTCCATGTTCATTTGTTGTTAATTTCTCATATCCAGGAATATTTTTTCCGTTGCGATCTTGAACAGTAAACTCTGCCCCTGCTAAAGTTTTATTATAATTATCCACTTTTGTTAAAAGAGCAGATCCTTTAGTTAAACTATTTGTCGCAGCTAGATTTACTACTGTTGTTTGATCTATAGAGATAGTAAACGGAATAAGTTTGCTATCTAATTGATAATGCTCAGGAGCCTTCGTTTCTTGTAAGTAGTAAGTTCCTGGTTTTAGTTTATCTATAATAATTTGTCCGTTATTATTTGTTGTTAATTCTTTGTGTTCTGGAATTACTTTTTTATCTTTATCCAGTAGTGTGAAAATAGCGCCTTGTAGTGTTGCGTTTTTGTTCAGGTCATCAGATTTTGTTAAAACTACTTTCCCGACAAATTTCTTATTTGCAAGTTTATATGTTGTAGTCTCTTGTGTACCAAGTTCAACAATTTTCCCTTGTTTTAAATCCCAGCTAATTACATAGCCTTCAGGAGCCTTTGTTTCTTTTAATAAATATTTATCACGTTTTAAATTATTAAATTTAGCGATACCGTCTTTGTCTGTTGTAATTTTACGGATAACAGTTTTACCTGTACGATCGTATAAAGTAAATTCTGCCCCAGCTAATAGTACGTTCTTATTGTCGTTATCTACCTTTATAATTTCAAGGTTTCCACGACCTTTGGTAGCAGATCCTCCACCTGAACCAGAAGACATTCTCACTTCAATTGTTTCAGTAGTTTCTGTGTTTTTAACTGTCAACTTATTGCCTGTGATTTTCGCTTTATTACTTACTTTTTCTTTATCGTCTGCATTAATAAGTGAGCGATATTCTAAAATATAAGCTCGATCAATTTTTTTCAAGAAGGCAATTTCGAAATGTTGCTTTCCGGTATTATTGTCTGTTGTTATTTTGAGTTTATAGTCTGTTCCTTCTTTTAATTCGTTTACTTTATCTTTTGTTAAATTTCCATATGGATCAACAGTTGTAGGATATAAGTGGAATGAATCTTCCACAATTACCTGATTTTCGGTTGGGTCATCTGTTACAACCGCATCCGCAATGGTTGATTGGCTTTCGTTAATTGCGATACTCCAATTAATATAGTTGTCATCTTGCACAGCTTGTTTAGTAACAAAGCTGCCACCTTTATTTACTTGAGTGTCACCTGTAAGGGTGTTTACAATTTTAGAGCCATCTTTTAAATCTGCCTCATTTTTGTAGGTACCTTGGATAAGTTCACCATCAAGGCTTGTTTTAAAGATAATATAGTAGGGTGAATTAATTGATTGTTTGAAATGAACCTTTAGGGTGTTTTTATTTTTCTCTGTAGGTTCTTCAAGTTCATATTTCTCAGTTGGTACAGCATTACCAGGTTGTGCATTATCAGGATTTCCATTTAAAATCATGTCGCGCACTTCAATGGATCCAGGAACTAACTTTTGTTTATCTTGTATTACGTCTATAACGTAAGGATCTTTAATCTCAACGTTATTATAGTTAAAGCCTATTATCCAAGTAATTTCCTTCGTTTGGGCGTTATAAGAACCGTATTTATAACCATTTGCCTTTGTGAAAGTATCAGGATCGAAATTAGCTTCAACTTTATTTGATTGTGGATTAGAATCCGTATCTATCCAAGATAGGTTACCTGTATTTTTAAATGAAGTTTTACCACTTTCTAGCTTTGTATAATCAAAGTCTGTCGTATATTTTACGACTAATGTCTTTGTCATATTAGACTGATATGTACCTATAAGAGTAATTGTAAAGCCTTTATCTGTTGCATCTAAAACATAGTCAGTCCCAGCTTGAAGGATATAATTTCCGTCTTTAATTTCTAGTTTTTTATCTTTTAATTGTAATCCACCGTGATCAAAGGTGTCCGTAATGATCGCTTTGTTTAATGGATAGTTGTTATTATTTACTATAATTGTCCAAGTTGTTGTTTTGTCTTTATAATTTGTTTCAGCTTTATTATTAGATTTAATAATATTTTGCTGCTTGAAGCTAGCTTCATTTTCTTTACTTGAATCATTATCAGCTGTAACTTTATTTTTTACTTTTCCATCTTCTATAACTTTATTAGTTGGCTTGGTTTTATAGGTAATCACATAAGCACTATTAATATCATTGTTAAACTGTAAATCGAATCCATTCTTCTTGTTGCTTACAGTGTAATTATTAACAGCGTCACCTGTTACAAGCGTTCCTTTTTCATTATATGAAGCGTTTTTTACAACAATAGAATTTGCATCTAGTTCGTGTGTATCGTCAAAAATATCTTTTAAAATCGCATCTGCTTTTTTGATCTCTCTTTGATCACCATTGTAAGTAATTGTCCACTCAATTGTTTGCGTCTTTGGATCATATTTACTTGTTTTATTTAAGTGTGTACCACGAGAAACCGTTACAGTAGAGCTTGCGTTTTGTTGCTTTTGATTATCACTCGTTATCGTAACGTTATTTCGGAAACTTTTAATATTTTCATCAGTAATTTTTGTGGCATATTCGATTTGATATGCTTTATTGATAGAATCTTTAAAAGCAATCTCCAATTTTGAGCCATCTGATGAAATAATATTGTAATCTGTTGGCTCAGCTTCTGCACCACGCGTTACATTCCCATTAACATCAACTTCTAAATAATAAACTTTAATAGAATCTTTATTTAAGTTTGTACCTTGTGGAATGCTATCTTTAAAAATAGCGTTTTTAAGGGTGTCTTGCGTTTTGTTCATCTCTACTTTCCAATTAATTTCATTTGTATTAATTGGTCTATCAGGTAATCCTTTTTTATTCGTAGCTGTTTGTACATTAGGCTTAAAGTCAACTGTAATAGAAACATCCTTATCTTTAATCGGGAAAGGAATTTCTTGTGTTGTTGTACCTTTAATTTCAGCTCTATTAAATTCTGTCTTTAATTGTAGGTTACCAGCAACATCTGGATGCTCTTCAACATAATCGTTGAATGTCATCGTGACTTTTCCATCTTTTGTAACAGTAAAATTACCAATTTGATGGTTTTCACTATCATATAAAGGACTGTTAATTGTATTGTAAATCTTAAAATGTTTAGGAAGATCAAAAATATAGTAATCTCCATTTTTCACATTCATTGATTTTAAAAGTTCCCATGTAAACTCAATATTGGCAGGGGAATCTGTACTTGGACGGTTATCCTCTGTAAATGGTTTTCCGTCTTTATCCGTCAACTTTACACCGGTTAAAATGTTTGTTGTTATTTGCTTTGGACCTGAATTTGTATTCTCAGCAGGGTCGCTTGCTAGCTTTTGTTCTGGATTGTCAGTAGCAATTTTAGCTGCTAGGTTTTGTTCCGGATTATCAGTGGCAGTTTTAGCTGCTGGGTTTTGTTCCGGATTATCAGTGGCAGTTTTAGCTGCTGGGTTTTGTTCCGGATTATCGGTAACAGTTTTAGTTGCTGGGTTTTGTTCCGGATTATCGGTAACAGTTTTAGTTGCTGGGTTTTGTTCCGGATTATCAGTAACAGTTTTAGTTGTTGGATCTTGCTCCGGATTGTCAGTAACAGGTTTAGCTACTGGATCTTGCACTGGTTTATTAGTATCCTGTTTGGTGCCATCTTCTTTAGAGTCTTTTACCTGAACAGGAACTGATATAGGCTGAACCATTGTTCCTAAAGGAAAAGCGATTTGAACTGATTTTTCCCCAGTTTTTAAAGTTGAGTTAAACACGGTATCAACTTTAATTTTTCCTTTAGCGTCTTTCAAATTTTCTACTTGATCATTAAATATTAATTTTAATTTATTATCTTTAGCTGTTATAAAATATTGACCAATATTTTTTTGATCTGTTACTAAATCCCCTTGCAAATCTTTAGATACTTTTAATGCAAGTGGTATTTGAACTACTGCTGTATCATTTGCGTGTGCAACTTGTCGATCCTTTATTGACCAAGCGTATTCTACTTGAATGGTTGATCCTATCTTTATTAAATTGTTAGGATTTTTTGCTTCGTCAATAATATGATTTGTTGCATCTTTCATTTCAACAGTGTCAAATAAGGAATCTCCTGTTAACGTTTCTGCTCTTACTTGATTGTATGGAAAACTAGCAAGTTGCGAAAATAGTACGAATACAATTAAACATACATTAAAAAGTTTTTTCATTTTTCCTCCTCTGAACATTCATTTGTCCATTGGGGACTTATTCCACATGAACAAATGGAATATTAAAAGTATTTGTTATAAGCTATTTATTTTTGTTATCCCTCCGTTTCTATACGCGTTCTCAGACAAACAGGATTATGTTCAAAGTAAAATTGTTTAACGTAAAACAAAATGTATATTTACACAGTTCTATGGAAATATACACAATTCGACAAAAAATGTCGAAAAAAATACTGATATAAAGAATGATATCAGACCTTCATATGTGAGATAGTTTTCATGTATATCTAGTAAAAAAGAATGGTTATAAAGGTAAGTTTTACGATACATACTAACCAAGGTAGTGTATCCCTTTGTGAAGGCTTATTTTTGCCTTAAAGTTATGTGGAAATAAAAAGCTAGATAGGGTTGGTTTTGGTCAGAATGAAGACAATATGTACTTTGAAAATAGTCATTTATTTTGTCTAAAGAGAGTTGTGCGATTAGTGGACCGAAGTTGAAAGATGATAGTTTCTTACATTGTTAGAGAGATATAAGGATTACAGAATATTCGACTAACACGTTACTACGGTCATTTTTGAGCCTGTTTAAACAATAAGAAAGAAGGTGTTTTACTCCTTAGTTACAATATCTTTTTAGTAAAGATAAGCTTAAGTAACCTCCGCTAAAGATTATATACTTAAATGATAAAGAGTTCAACAATAGTTCACATATTTTCCCAAAAATAAAAAACGGCTGTTTTATGTGGAATAAATCTACAAAACAGCCGTTTTTGGTATTAGATTTCTGTTAAGATTATTGGTTCACCGCGTGTTACGACAACGGTATGTTCACATTGTGCAACAAGACTTTTATCAGGTGTAACGAATGTCCAACCGTCGTCACCACGCTCAATAATATGATCAGCTTTCATAGAGATGAACGGTTCTACAGCGATAACAAGACCGTCTTTTAGAAGCGCATTATCCATTGGATCATAGTAGCTTAAAATGTGATTTGGTGCTTCATGTAAGCTAAGACCAATGCCGTGACCAGTTAAGTTTTGAATAACATTGTACCCACTTTTATGTGCGAAGTTTGAAACAGCACGACCAATTTGATTTTGTTTTGAGCCAGCTTTAACCTTTTTCATTGCTGTCCAAAATGCATCAACCGCTGCTTGGCAAAGTTTTTCTTTTTCCTCGTCTTCTCCAAGTACAAATGAAATACCTGTATCTGCATAATAGCCATCAAGTGCAGCAGATACATCGACGTTTACTAAGTCGCCTTCTTTTAATACACGATCTCCTGGAATACCATGAGCAACTTCTTCATTTACACTAATGCAAGTTACACCTGGAAAATCATATTCTTTTTCAGGTGCAGAAATAGCACCATGCTCATCTAATACTTTTTTACCGATCAAATCAAGCTCTTTCGTTGTCATACCTGGCTTCGCTTGTTTTTTCATTTCTTCACGTGCAAGCGCAACGATGCGGCCGATTTTTCGTAAGCCTTCTAAATCTTGTTCATTACGAATAATCATGAAAACCACTGTCCTTCCTCGAATATATATCTTATCCGATTGTATCATGTTTATTTTCGTCCTGCTACTCGCTTGCGGTATGCGGGTTGATTCCTCTCATAAAGAATACATGACAATTGTCATATCGATGTCATGACGCATCATACTGTTTCCTAAGTTTTCCAAGTAATACAATGTAAATATAAGAAACAGCGGGGGTGGAGAGATGGAAAAGATTATTGAAGTAAATGGTGTTTCTAAAACATTTAAACATAAAAGCGCAGTAAATAATGTTTCATTTCATGTAAATAAAGGGGAAATAGTAGCGTTACTTGGTCCGAATGGTGCGGGAAAAACAACGACGATGTCGATGATGCTTGGATTAAAGGATCCAACAGAAGGTAAGGTCTTTATATTTGGAAAGAGTCCAAAGCATAGGGATGTTCGTAATAGCTTCGGTGCGATGCTGCAAGAAGTAAGTGTCATTGATAGTATTACGGTGGAAGAGGCAATTGAGTTATTCCGTAGTTATTATACGAATCCTATAGCGAAAGAAACGTTACTGCAGTTATCAAATTTAGAATCAGAGCGAAAGCAAAGATGTGAGAAATTATCAGGTGGGCAAAAAAGAAGATTAAACTTTGCGCTTGCACTTGCGGGAAATCCGGATTTGTTATTTTTAGATGAGCCGACAGTCGGAATGGATATTACGTCTCGAAGAACGTTTTGGGAAACGATTCGAAAGTTAGCAAGTGAAGGGAAAACGATTATTTTAACGACGCATTATTTAGAAGAAGCAGATGCTTTAGCAAATCGTATCTTATTATTTGCGAACGGAAAGATTATCGCAGATGGTACACCAGACGAAATGAAAGCAACGATTTCGAGAAAAACAATCACATTTTATTCGAAGGAAAGCATTCCTACAAAATTACTAAAGGAATTACCAAATGTAACAGAAGTAAAGTCAAACGAAGGACGCTTCATTTTAACAACGGAGGATACGGATGCAACTTTAAAAGCCATTTATCAAAGGAGTTTACCTGTAACAGATGTTTCAGTTGAACGTGGAAGCCTTGATGAGGCATTTGAACAGTTTGTCGCAAATCAGAAGGAGGAAATCGCATGAGAGCGTTATGGATGCAGTGCAAAATAGAAATTTTACGTACATTCCGCAATAAATTATTTATCTTTTTCTCATTATTAATGCCTGTTATGTTTTACTACATTTTTACAAATGTTGTTCAAGTACCACAAAACGGAGATGCGTGGAAAGCACATTATTTAATTTCGATGGCAACTTTCAGTATTGTAGGGACTGCACTCTTTAGTTTCGGTGTGAGACTTTCTCAGGAAAGAGGGCAAGGATGGACACATCTTCTAAAAATTACACCGCTTCCAGAGGGAGCATATTTAACAGCAAAAATTAT
This sequence comes from Bacillus cereus group sp. BfR-BA-01347, assembly GCF_022663835.1. Lineage (NCBI taxonomy): Bacteria > Bacillati > Bacillota > Bacilli > Caryophanales > Bacillaceae > Bacillus > Bacillus cereus group sp. BfR-BA-01347. The sequence continues at coordinate 21,619 of NZ_JAKUGG010000030.1, forward strand.
CGCTCAAACAGTAGTAAATGCTTTTTCAATATTAGTTATCTTTATTGCAGGGATACTAATTAATCATGTTGAGTTAACGGTAGGGCAATGGATTGGTGCCGGGTTATGGTTATTGTTAGGGGTAACACCATTTTTAGCGTTAGGAACAGTAATAGGTTCCATTAAGAAGGCGGACGCAGCTGCTGGCTTAGCAAATATTTTAAATATGAGTTTAGCTATAGTTGGCGGGTTGTGGATGCCGATTGAAGTATTCCCAAAAATATTAAGAACGATTGGTGAATGGACACCGACATACCATTTCGGAAGTGGTGCGTGGGATATTGTAGCTGGAAAATCAATTGGATGGGAAAATATCGCGGTATTAGGAGGTTATTTCCTTATATTTGTTGTAGTATCAATATATATAAGAAAAAGACAGGAAGCGGTATAAATGATAGAGAAGAAGAGGGTTGAGATTTTTCCGAAACATATGGGATTCTTTCCATACATGTGGTTTGTTTATCTATTATTTCCAATTTATCACTTAGCACAAGCATCAGGATGGAAGCTTGTGCTAGGAAGCGGTATGTTGATACTTTTTATTATTACATACCGTCAGCTATATTTTGTTCAGAGGACGTTTGTTTTTTGGGCATGCATTCAAATGATACTCATCTTTTTATTTGCTTTATTTTATAATCCTTTTATGATATTTTTTGGCTTTTTCACAGCAAGTGCGATGGGATTTGCGCCAAATAAGAAAGTATTTCGAGTGCTTTTATGTTCGTTAGTTATAATGCTTGGAGCATTTTTAGTTGTAAATATGAATCAATTAACAACTACAAGTTTAGTAAATATCGTTCCGATGTTTATTTTAATGCTTCTTACGCCATTTGGTATGCGTAATTTTAATCAGAAAAAGATGTTAAGAAATCAATTAGATGAGGCGAACGAGCAAATTAAAGACTTAGTAAAACGTGAAGAACGGCAGCGGATTGCAAGAGATCTTCATGACACATTAGGACATACGCTATCTCTTATTACTTTAAAAAGCCAGCTCGTTGAGAAGTTAATTTTGAAAAATCCAGAGCGTGCAAGTGCGGAAGCGAAGGAAATTACACAAACGTCTCGTACAGCCTTAAAACAGCTGAGGGAATTAATTTCTGATATGCGTATGATTACGGTAGAAGAAGAGCTAGAGCAAATAAAAGCGATCTTACAAGCAGCTAATATTGAATTAGAAGTGAGGCAAGAAGCAAGATCGAGCTCGTTATCACCAATTGAACAAAATATTGTCGGGATGTGTTTACGTGAGGCCGTTACAAATGTTGTAAAACATAGTAAGGCAACGCGGTGCGCAGTTTCTGTATTAGAATCGCAAGGTGAGCTGATTTTACAAGTAGAAGATAACGGAATCGGTTTAACAGATCAAAATCATGATGGAAATGGTATTCGCGGCATGAAAGAACGAATTGCTCTTATTGATGGATTTGTTGAACTAGGTACAATCAATCCAGGGACGTTGTTAACAGTAAAAGTTCCAGTTGTTATTAGAACAGGAAAAGATGAGGTGAGGGCATGATCCGAATTATTATTGCAGAAGATCAGCGGATGCTTCGTGGTGCGTTAGGGGCCCTGCTTGACCTAGAAGATGATATCGAAGTAATTGGGCAAGCTGCGAACGGGGAAGCGGCGTTACAATTAATTGAATCGTTAAAGCCAGATGTAAGTATTATGGATATTGAAATGCCGATTCAAAGTGGATTGGATGTCGCTGAGGCTTTAAAGAAAGAAAAATCATCATGCAAAGTAATGATTTTAACAACATTTGCAAGACCTGGTTATTTTGAACGAGCAATGAAAGCTGGTGTGCACGGATATTTGTTAAAAGATAGCCCAAGTGAAGATTTAGCAGCAGCAATTCGTAATGTAATGAAGGGGAAACGAGAGGTCTCCCAAGATTTAATGTTCGGCCTATGGCAGGAGCAAAATCCGTTGTCAGATCGCGAAAAGGAAGTATTGTTGCTTGCGAAAGAAGGAAAGACGGCAAACGAAATTGCGAAGGCGCTTTATCTTTCGCCGGGTACAGTACGTAATTATATTTCTGAAGTATTAGCGAAGCTTGATGCGAAAAATAGAATTGAAGCAATTACAATTGCGGAAGAAAAGGGATGGATATGAAAAGAAGTTTACCTATGATTGGTAAACTTCTTTTTTATTATTGTACCGCTATTACTTTATTTATTTTTTGTAACGGTTTGTAACCGTGTGCTTCAAATGCCTTTGCAAATTCATTTGATACGGCAGTTCCATATAAATCCTTTGCAGCTTGTACGATATGAGATTGAAGTGATTCAAAGTCTTCAGCGGAAGTTGCATAATTTTGCAATGTACGCATAACAACTTTACTTACTTTTTCATTTCCTTGTTTTTGAACAGCAACACCGTTATATGTTTTACCTTCAGCTAATTGATATAATACGTGACTGATAATACCAGAATTCACGTGTGATTCTTGATTATTACCATCGTTATAGAAATCTTGTAAATTTGTATATAGTTTATGACCGCCGTCACCAATTTCCCTTGGGATATCACGAATTGTTAGGCCACCTAATGTATCGCCCATAATCCAGTTTCCTTTATCTTTCTTTACGTAATATTCGATTTGTGTACCCCAGAAATCCGCTAATCCCTCGTTTAGTGCAGATGTTTCAGCGCTTGGATATCTCACGACTTTATTTTTCGTTGTGCCACTGAATACAGCATGTCCAAATTCATGAGCTGTTACATCAAGAGCTGATGTTAGTTTTCCGTCTAAACCATCACCAAATACCATTTGGTTCCAAGCGGGATGCCAAAATGCATTTACATAGTCTTCTTTTACACCATCACTAACTTCAGTAGAATCAAAACCGTGTACACTAGCAACAACTTTTGAATCTTTATTGTCGTAACTTTTTAGATTATGTTCTTTCTTAAAGTAATCGTAAATATCACTCATGTTCTTCATAGCGCCCGCGGCTTCTTTATCTGCAAAATTAGGATTGCTACTTGAAATTAGTGTCCCTGGATAACCAGCTTGACTATATCCTCCGAGGGAATCGGCGTAGTTTGCATTATAAATATAAATACCATTTCCGCGTGATAAATCCGCTAAATAAAATTTCCCATCAGTTCCTTTGGCAATATTAAAAGAGATGTTTTCTTGAAGTGCATTTTTCCCAGTTCCTTGCTCACTTGCAGGGGATAATCTAGGTGACGTTACTTGATTTATAGTCTTATTCTCTTTGTTTTTAATGAATTTTTCTTGGAAAAGTACTTCGCCAGTTTTTAAATCAACGATAGCATTGCCGTTTATAATTTGTTCATTGTTTTCATAAGTAAATGTAATAACAGTTGCGAATGTATAATAGCCATCTTTTTTCTTATAAACAACGGTTTCGCTAGAGAATTCTGTCTCAACTGCATCACTTGGAATTTGAACTATATCGCGTAATTTAGATTTTACTTCATTTTTCGACAAAAAATTTGTTATAGTAAGATTAGGTTGTTGATTTAAATTTTGAACAACTTTACCACTAACAGTTGTGATTACTCCATTTTTATCTACTTTTACAATGAGATCTTGGCCATATACTTTATAGTTTTTATATGTTTGTGCAAGGCGAACTTCGGTTTGATTTTCTTTGGTTTCTTTATTTGTAGGTTGGAAATCTACATTTTTTTCAGTAGTGACTTGTTCTTGTTGAGCTTTAGCCCCATCTACCTCACCTTTTAAATACTTTTTAGCAATATTTTCTTTCGTATCATTTTGAGGTTGTGTTAATTTCCCGATTGTTAAACCAGGCTGAGCAATTTCAACTTTGACTGCACTTTTGTCTAATTCTTGAGCATGAATAGCTTCTGTTGATAAAGGGTAAAGAAGACCGAATGTAACGAAAGCACTGGCAAGTTTTCTATAATTCATCTATAACACTCCTAATCTATTATTGTATGTGAGATGAATTGTATGAAAAATTTGCCGAATTTTATATATATTATGCATTATTTCATATCAAAAATTGTCGAATTCACATTATTGTAGTGGTATGACAACTTAACAAATTAGATTGTTATAATGGGATGGTGAGTAAGTATGCAAGCAGAGAAATTAGGAAGTGAAATTAAGAAAATTAGAGTGTTAAGAGGATTAACACAAAAACAGTTATCCGAGAACATATGTCATCAATCGGAAGTAAGCAGAATTGAATCGGGTGCGGTATACCCAAGTATGGATATATTGCAAGGTATTGCAGCAAAGTTACAAGTTCCCATTATTCATTTTTATGAGGTACTCATTTATTCTGACATTGAGAGGAAAAAGCAGTTAAAAGATCAAATCATTATGCTTTGTAAGCAAAAGAAATATAAAGAGATTTATAATAAAGTATGGAATGAGTTGAAAAAGGAAGAATATCATCCTGAGTTTCAGCAATTTCTTCAATGGCAATATCATGTAGCAGCGTATGTATTGAAGAAAAGTGATTATGAATATTGTATTTTAGAATTAAAAAAATTGTTAAACCAACAATTAACTGGGATTGATGTGTACCAAAACCTTTATATAGAGAATGCAATTGCAAATATTTATGCTGAAAATGGTTACTTTAAGAAGGGTATGGAGTTATTTGAAGGTATATTAAAGCAATTAGAGGCATTACCTGAAAATAAAGAGTTTGATGTGAAGGTAAGACATAATTATGCGAAAACATTATACTTAGATAATCAATATGAAGAGGCTCTTTATCAAATAAATAAAGCTATTGAAATATCGTGTCGAATTAATAGTATGGCGTTGATTGGGCAACTATACTATCAAAAAGGTGAATGCTTAGAAAAGCTAGGCTATGATGAGGCAGAGAGTGAAGAGGCTTATGAAAAAGCTTGTTTCTTTTTTGATATATTAGAAATGCATACGTATAAAGAAAAGTTTATGAAAAAAATGCCGAAATAAAATAACGCAAAAACTAAATATGCATAATTGCATAATGTATGGATAAATTTTCATGATATATTAAAAGAAAAAATGTGGGTGATGGAATATGAAGAAACTACTTATTGGTAGTCTATTAACGTTAGCGATGGCATGGGGTATTTCATTAGCAGATACAGCTTTAGAGAAAAGCCAAGTAATTTCTCATGATGATCAAGAGGTACAATTAGCTTCAGATATGCCTTTTGAGTTTTAAGAAACAACCGTCTTAACTTAGACGGTTGTTTTTTTATGGAGTAACATCCAAACGTCTTTACTAGAAACAGGTTTGCTAATAAAGAAACCTTGAATGTGATCACAATTGTGTTTATGTAAAAATTCCCATTCTTCTTCCGTTTCTACACCTTCTGCAATCACTTTTAAATTTAGTTCTTTTGATAGTGTAATAATGGAAGAGACAATTGCTTCTTCTAAAGGACTAGTTGTAATTCCACAAATAAACTCTCGAGCGATTTTTAATGTGTTGATTGGGTATTTTGTTAAATAAGCTAAAGAACTATAACCAGTTCCAAAGTCGTCGATTGAAATTTGAATACCGAGATTTTGAAGTTGTTCTAGTTTTGCAACTACAGATTGATTTTGATTAATTGCGATGCTTTCCGTAATTTCAATATCTAGTGCTTCTGGTTTCAGTTCTGTTTCTTCCAACACCTTTGAAATAGTTGGGATTAAATCTGCATGGTTAAATTGAACAACAGATAAATTTACACCAACTTTTAAGTGAGAAAAACCTTGATTATGCCATCTTTTTGCCTCTAAGCAGGCAGTACGTAAAATCCAATTGCCAAGTTCAATAATAAAACCAGTTTCCTCTGCTAGAGGGATAAATTGGGCAGGAGATACGATACCGAGTTTTGGATGCTTCCAACGTATTAATGCTTCAAAACCGATAATTTGTTTTGTTTTTGTGCTTACTTGTGGCTGGTATTCAAGGAAAAATTCATTTTGTTGTAATGCTTTTGAAAGTTCACCTTCTAAGAATTGAATTTCATTTTGAGCGATACTCATTTCTTTTGAGAAGAAAACAAATCTGTTTTTTCCATTTGCTTTCGCACGGTACATAGCCATATCAGCATTTTTCATTAACTCATTTACATTAGTTCCATAATCAGGGTACATCGCAATTCCGATACTTGGTGTAATAGAGAGTTCTTCGCCTTGAATGAAGAATGGTTTGTTTAAAATAGTTAAAATCTGTTCAGCTATAAAAATTGCACTTTTTTCTGAGTACATTTCTGGTAATAGAATTGTAAACTCATCTCCACCTTGGCGAGCGACGATATCTTTTGAACGCAAGCAACCGCGTAATCTTTTTGCTACTTCAATTAATAATAAATCTCCGACGTCATGACCAAGTCTATCGTTAATTTTTTTAAATCGATCTAAATCAAGGAATATGACGGCAACATCATTTGCGTTAGTTTGGGCTGTATTTAAAATGGCTTTTAAATCTTTTTCGAACTTTCGGCGATTTGGTAATCCAGTAAGTGCATCGTGAAAGGCTAAATGCTCTACTTGTTTTTGTTTTTCATATAAAGTTGTAATATCACGCGCTATCCCAAACATTCCGACCACTTCTTTGTTTATAAAAGTAGGGATAAGTGTAATATGAAGATAATAATAATAGCCTTCTTGTTCTTTTGTACGAACTTCTAACGTTTGTGGCCTACCTTCCTTTGTAATTTGTAAAGCCTTCTTTAGTAGTTCGTGGTCTTTTGAATCAATGAAGTGTACCAGAGAATAGCTTCCTACTTCACAATAATAGGCAGTAAATAAGCTTTCGCATGCCTTATTAGATTGTTGAAAAATGCCATTCATATTTAAAGAGAAAACGGCATCGGGATGATCTTCGAATAAAGACTTATAGCGTTGTTCACTTTTTGATAATGCAAATGCACCTTCTTCAACTTCGTCCTCTAGTTGTGTAGTCAACTGTTCATATGTAAGGATTAGTGCTTGATTATCTTTCCACATGTAAAGTTGCCGCAAGAATAACAAAATAAGTGATAATACGAGACCAATTAACATAAATTTATCATCCCAAGGTTGAATGATAATAAAGGAAAAAGTAATAATTATACTAAAATAAGGTAGTATAAAACGTACATAATCGAATCGATAATATTTTGCTTTCGTTTCATGTTGCATTGGTTTATCCAAGATATATAGTATGGAAGAAAGTCCAATTAATAAAATAGAAGCAGTGTGTATTAAATAATTAAATTCAGGAGAAGTTTTCATCCCAAAATTTAATTGAAACAGATGAATGTAACCGTATACGAGTATAATAGTGAAACCGATAATTAATGCGATTCTACTAGAAGAATATTGTTCTCTTCTATAAAGACTAATAACGGCGTAAATTACTAATGATTGTGCAATAAAATAGCCAATTAAAATCCAAGTTTCCTTTGTTAACATACGGAAGCTTGAAAGGTCCAAGATAAAAGTTAAAGTGAAATAAATGTTCATAATAACAATAAAGATGCTATCGAATGAAAATTGAGCAAGACCCTTAATAGAGTAAATTTTTATAAACTTTATAGCAAATCCAACAAAGAGTAAAACATATTGTATGATAAAAAAAGGTAATGCTTTATATGAGAATATAACTTGCTCATGAATGGAAAGTGAATGAAGGAATAAAGTTATCTCCATAGCTAACCCGCATAGACAAGTACATAATAATAAAATCCAAAATAATTTATCACCATGTGTCATTTTTCTAATCGCTTTACATAAGCAATAGCAAGAAAAAAGTGCAGCGAAACAGAATAAGAAAAGAATCCCGGTTTCTTTTATATTCAACTCATTTGGTATAAGGAATATCCAAAGAGCAAATATAAATATGTATATTATGACAGATTGTATATACTTTTTTTGATTAATCATATTATGACTCCGTTTCAATAAAGTTGAATCTCGGGGAGAAAATGCTAATTTAAATAATAGCATATAAAATAGAATGTTTTTTACTATAAAAATTACTTTTTTGAAAAAATGGTGCAAAGTTACAATTTACCACTGTAACTTTGCACCACCTATTCTTTTCATTCCTCTTATAGCAGAAAGTTCGTCTATTAATTGGAATAGTGCTAAGTCTTTTTGTTTACTTTCAATCATAATATCGAAATTATGATTGTTTTTTTTCGCAATGTGTAAGAAGGGCTTAATAAACTCTAAATCGATATATTCAGCATGGGCCCTAAATTCTTTTTCCGATCTCGGGGAGGAAATGTGAACTTTAGGAGAAATATTTGTATGTGACCAAGTTTCAAAAATTGCAGGAAGCAACTCTTCTAGTGGTTCTTCGCAAAGATTGGCCATATGATGATGATAATCAAATACAAATGGAATATTTTCTTTTTGGCAAATTGATAAAGTTTCAGCAGTTGTATATGTTTTATCATCGTTTTCAAGAGTCATTTGTTTTTTTATATGTGTAGGAAGTTTTTTTATGTTTTCATGGAAGCGCTCAATTGCCTTTTCTTTATTTCCATAGGCTCCACCTACATGAATATTAATGTAAGAAGAATCTGCAATGCCTATAGCATCTAATATTTTATAATGATAAGTCATATCCGTAATAGCGTTAGTAGTAATATGTGGCTTGTCGCTTGTAAATAGCGTAAATTGATTTGGATGAAAACTTATTCGTAAATTGTGTTCTTTAATTAAAGCCCCTATTTTACGCCAAAGTGGTGTGAATACCCCAATATAGTCAAACTCGACTTCGGGATGTGTTGCAAGTGGGACGATGGAAGATGATAGGCGATATAGTGGGATTTCATGTGCTATATTGTAATGAAGGATACGTATTGTGTGCTCTAAATTTTGCCTTATAACATGGTACAGTTTGTCTTCTCGTTCTTGCTTGCTGAGTTTCTTAAAGCTTGTAAACGTCATTGTTTTGGCAGGAGAACAGTCCCAGAGTGCCATTGCATGTGAGACATATCCAAACCGTATAATCATATGAGATACCCCCTTTTATTCATTGTTTTTCCTATAAAAAGAAAGCAAGCATTGTTCCAATCCATTCCTTTCCTCTATCGATAAGAGAAGGCGGGTTTACATCACTATAGGAAAGTACGGATGCATTCTCTAGATCTTCATGGAATTTATTTTTTACTGTTTGAATGAAATGTTTATTATATAACAGGCAGTTTATTTCATGGTTAATATATAAACTTCTCATATCAAAGTTTGCCGTTCCGATATCACAAATATCATCGTCCACTATAATAATTTTGGCGTGAAAAAATCCTTGTTGAAATGCATAAATATTGCAACCAGCCTGTATTAATTTTCGGCAGTACGGGAATTTTGCTTCTCGAACGAGAGGGTGATCAGCTTTTTCTGGAACAAGAATTGTGATTTGAACCCCTCTTTCTCTTGCTTTTAATAAGGCATTCATAATTTTTTTTCCAGGAATGAAATATGGTGTACCGATACAGATTTCTTTTTTTGCCCCGTTAATTAAATGTAAAAAAGTATGTTGTAAATAAGCACCATCAGTCGGAATAAATTGATGCAGGATGGTACCTGGGTTTTGTTTTGGAAAATAAAGAGAAGCATCCAATAAATTCTGTTTCGTATCATCAAACCAGTCATGCAAAAATTGCTTTTGTAAATCTTGAACCCCTTCTCCTGTAAGACGTAAATGATAGTCTCGCCATAATCCTAAATATTCATTATGCCCTAGATACTCTTCGCCGATATTAAATCCCCCGATATAGCCGGTTTTCCCATCAATCACTGTAATTTTCCTATGATTTCTTTGATTAGCAGAAAAGAAAGGCAGAGGAAATTTTACCTTATGACAAAATGAAAAAGATATACCATGTTTTTGCAGGGAGCGAATAGCTTCGTTTGATAAGGAATGGCTGCCAAATCGATCAAGTAAAAGTCGTACTTCAATTCCTTCCTGAGCCTTATCAATCAGCAGTTTTAAAAATTCACGACTGATTTTATCGTTTTTTACAATGAAGAATAAAATATGAATGTGATGCTGTGCTTGTTTTATATCAGTAAATAAAGCGTCATATAAATCTTTCCCGTATGTATAAAGGTGAAAATCACTTTGACGTAAAGGGAAAGTGCGAGGGCTTACTCGTTTTAAATGAAGAAGTCGCCCGTATGAAAGGTCAATTGTAATCCAAAGAGCAACGGATATTAACAAAAGAGATAAGTAGAGCATCAGTGAATTCCCTCCTTCGCATTCTTTTCACCTTCAGTGTGTTACAAATGATACGGGTAGCATGGCTCTTATTATAAATTTTATTAGAGGATAGTATGTTGCACTGATTAAAGTTTCACTTTATCCCGCTTTAACGGGCAGTAAGCCTTTCAACTCAAAACTGTTGAATAAGTAGAAGTTAGTTTGGAAATCAACTGCCCGTAAAAGCCCGATTGGTTCAACTAATAATCAGCGGGGGATGAACCACCCCTACTGATTAAAGTTTCACTTTATAGTTTCACCGAAATAAACAGCTTTATGAAAAAATGTGTTGTTCTATAACAAAAAACTGTTGACTGAATGCTCACTCATTATATAATGGGGATAGGGGATATAATTCAGAAAATTATATATTTTTGAAGATTCAAAAAAAGAAAGAGGGCTTACAAAGAGAGGGGTAGCATAAAAATGAATAGCTTACTGATCATTAATTGGCTGGCTGCCATTGCTGTTATTGCTTATGCAGGATATTTGTTTGTATATCTTATACGGACGAGAATGGCCTACATACAATTAGGGAAAAAAATTGAATTTGACCGTCGTTTTAAAGAGCGTTGGGATCTCCTTAAGGTCAATGTTTTCGGTCAGAAAAAGCTGCTGAAAGATAAGAAAAGCGGCATCATTCACGTTATGTTCTTTTACGGATTTATTCTTGTCCAATTTGGAGCAATTGACTTCGTTTGGAAAGGACTCGCACCAGGATCACATCTTCCACTTGGACCACTATACCCTGCATTTACATTCTTCCAGGAAATTGTCACACTTGTTATTTTAATTGCAGTATTTTGGGCTTTTCATAGACGTTATGTAGAAAAGCTTGTTCGTTTAAAACGTAACTTCAAATCAGGTCTTGTTCTTATCTTTATCGGTGGCTTAATGATTTCTGTGCTACTTGGTAACGGTATGGGAATTATATGGCATGGCGAGGAGCTTTCATGGAGTGAACCAATTGCTTCTGCAATCGCTTACGTTTTTAGCGGGATAAATGAAACCGTAGCCATTTCAGTGTTCTATTTTTCTTGGTGGGTGCATTTACTAATTTTGTTAACGTTTTTAGTGTATGTTCCACAATCAAAACATGCGCATTTAATTGCGGGACCAGCTAATGTATTCTTCGGTCGTCTTTCAAACCCAGGGAAGCTTGAAAAGATTGATTTTGAAGATGAAACGCAAGAAACATTTGGTGTTGGTAAAATTGAAGACTTTAGACAAAATCAACTTATTGACTTATACGCTTGTGTAGAGTGTGGCCGTTGTACAAATATGTGTCCGGCAACAGGAACAGGAAAAATGTTATCGCCGATGGACTTAATTTTAAAACTTCGCGATCATTTAACTGATAAAGGAGCTGCGGTAACATCAAAAGCACCGTGGGTTCCAGTAGTTGCCTTCAATAATACACAAGGAAATCAGTTAGCGATGATGGCAGCTGGAAAAGGACAACAAGAATCAGCGTCTACAACACTCGCTTACGATCCGAGTTTAATCGGAGATGTTATTACAGAAGAAGAGATTTGGGCATGTACAACGTGTCGTAACTGTGAAGATCAATGCCCAGTTATGAATGAGCATGTTGACAAAATTATTGATTTACGTCGATATCTCGTTTTAACAGAAGGAAAAATGGACGCGGAAGCACAACGCGCGATGACAAATATCGAGCGTCAAGGAAATCCGTGGGGGCTGAACCGTAAAGAGCGTGAAACATGGCGCCAAGGTGATGACGAAGTAACAGTTCCAACTGTAAAAGAAAAATCAAAAGCTGGGGAGGAATTCGAGTATTTATTCTGGGTTGGTTCAATGGGATCATACGACAATCGTAGTCAGAAGATTGCGATATCGTTTGCGAAGTTAATGAACGAAGCAGGCATTTCATTCGCAATTCTCGGTAATAAAGAAAAGAATTCTGGAGATACACCACGCCGCCTCGGAAATGAATTTGTATTCCAAGAGATGGCGACAAAGAATATCGAAGAATTTGAAAAGGCAGGAGTGAAGAAAATCGTTACGATTGATCCTCATGCTTATAACACATTTAAAAATGAGTATCCGGACTTTGGCTTGCAAGCAGAAGTCTATCATCATACAGAATTGTTAGCTCAGTGGGTGAAAGAAGGGCGCTTAAAGCCTGTTCACGCTATTGAAGAAACAGTTACGTACCATGATTCCTGTTATTTAGGAAGATACAACGAAGTGTACGAAGCGCCACGTGACATTTTGAAAGCGATTCCTGGAGTGAATCTTGTAGAAATGGCACGTAATCGTGAAACGGGAATGTGCTGTGGCGCAGGTGGTGGCTTAATGTGGATGGAAGAAACAACAGGTTCTCGTATTAACGTTGCTCGTACAGAACAAGCATTAGCTGTACAGCCATCCATTATTGGTACAGGTTGTCCATATTGCTTAACGATGATCAGTGATGGAACGAAAGCGAAAGAGGTAGAAGAGAAAGTTCAAACTCTTGATGTGACAGAGATTTTAGAACGATCTGTTATCGGACAGAAAAAAGAAGCGATGTAGTTTGTAAGAATGTATACAACTTTAGAAAGAGGTGCAATGATTGCACCTCTTCTCAACGTAGGGATACCGAGCGAGCGCTCAGTGTTAAAAAATGAAATGGGGGAAAGAAACATGAGTAAAACAGTTATTTTAAGTGCTGCAAGAACACCAGTTGGAAAATTTGGAGGATCTTTAAAAGATGTAAAAGCGACGGAACTTGGAGGAATTGCAATTAAAGCAGCGCTTGAAAGAGCAAATGTTGCGGCTAGTGATGTTGAAGAAGTTATATTTGGAACGGTTATTCAAGGTGGGCAGGGACAAATTCCATCGCGCCAAGCTGCGAGGGCTGCTGGAATCCCTTGGGAAGTGCAGACGGAAACAGTGAATAAAGTTTGTGCATCAGGGCTTCGTGCGGTTACGTTAGCGGATCAGATTATTCGTACTGGCGATCAATCACTGATTGTAGCTGGCGGTATGGAGTCGATGAGTAACAGTCCTTACATTTTACGTGGAGCAAGATGGGGATACAGAATGGGCAACAACGAAGTTATTGATTTAAACGTTGCTGACGGTTTAACATGCGCATTTTCAGGTACACACATGGGCGTTTATGGCGGAGAAGTTGCAAAGGAAGATGGAATTTCTCGCGAAGCGCAAGATGAATGGGCATATCGTAGCCATCAGCGTGCGGTTTCAGCGCATAAAGAAGGGCGTTTTGAAGAGGAAATCGTACCAGTAACGATTCCGCAAAGAAAAGGCGATCCTATTGTCGTTGCAAAGGATGAGGCGCCACGTGAAGATACAACGATTGAAAAGTTAGCAAAGTTAAAACCTGTATTTGATAAGACAGCGACGGTGACAGCTGGTAATGCGCCAGGACTAAACGATGGTGGTGCCGCACTTGTATTAATGAGCGAAGACAGAGCGAAGCAAGAAGGAAGAAAGCCATTAGCGACAATTTTGGCGCATACAGCAATTGCAGTGGAATCTAAAGATTTCCCAAGAACGCCAGGTTATGCAATTAACGCATTGCTTGAAAAAACAGGCAAGACAATTGAAGACATCGATTTATTCGAGATTAATGAAGCATTTGCAGCGGTAGCAATCGCAAGTACAGAAATCGCAGGAATTGATCCAGAAAAATTGAATGTAAATGGCGGCGCAGTGGCGATGGGACATCCGATTGGAGCAAGCGGAGCGCGCATTATCGTTACACTAATCCATGCACTTAAGCAGCGCGGCGGCGGAATTGGAATTGCTTCGATTTGTAGCGGTGGCGGTCAAGGGGACGCAGTGATGATTGAAGTTCACTAATTAAAGTTCGAGGGTATAAAATTTATTAACAATTAAGGGGGAAGAAAAAATGGGTGTACAAAACATTGTTGTAATTGGTGCAGGGCAAATGGGATCAGGAATTGCACAAGTATGTGCAATGGCAGGATATGACGTGAAGGTACAAGATTTAAAACAAGAGCAATTAGATAGAGGATTGGCTATCATTACGAAAAACCTAGCGCGCCAAGTAGAAAAAGGACGCATGAAGGAAGAAGAGAAGGAAGCGACATTAAATCGTCTTACAGTAACGCTTGATTTAGATTGTGTGAAAGAAGCGGATCTTATTATTGAAGCAGCTGTTGAGAAAATGGATATTAAAAAGAAAATCTTTGCGAATCTAGATGAAATTGCTCCAGAACACGCAATTTTAGCGACGAATACGTCATCTCTGCCAATTACAGAAATTGCAGCGGTAACGAAGCGTCCGGAAAAAGTAATCGGTATGCACTTTATGAATCCAGTTCCAGTTATGAAGCTTGTTGAGATTATTCGTGGTTTGGCTACCGATGATGCGGTATATGAAGCAATTGAAGATATTACGAAAAAAATTGGGAAAGTACCAGTTGAAGTGAATGATTTCCCAGGTTTTGTATCAAACCGCATTTTGCTACCGATGATTAACGAAGCGATTTATACGTTATATGAAGGTGTAGCGACGAAAGAAGCAATTGATGAAGTCATGAAGCTTGGTATGAACCATCCGATGGGGCCTTTGACACTCGCTGATTTTATCGGTTTAGATACGTGTTTATACATTATGGAAGTGTTGCATGAAGGATTAGGAGATAGTAAATATCGCCCATGTCCGTTATTACGTAAGTATGTGAATGCAGGATGGTTAGGGCGTAAAACAGGTCGTGGATTCTACGTTTACGAATAAATGCCCCCTTTGTTACAACATAGTGGTCTTACCAAATTATTTAAAGGATATATAGCAAATGGAGGCGGAATATATGAACTTTCGTTTTAATGAAGAGCAGCAAATGATGAGGAAAATGGTTCGGGACTTTGCACAGAAGGAAATAGCTCCCTTTGTTCCTAGCATGGAACAAGGGGTGTTCCCGAAAGAGATTTTGCAAAAGATGGGTGAACTTGGATTAATGGGTATTCCAGCGCCTGCAAAATACGGCGGGGCAGAAATGGACTTTATTTCTTACATTCTAGCAATTGAGGAAATCTCAAAGGTCAGTGCAACAGTTGGTGTAATTTTAGCTGTACATACGTCAGTTGGAATGAATCCGATTTTATATTTCGGAACAGAAGAACAGAAGAAAAAATATGTTTCTAAACTTGCAACCGGGGAATATTTAGGCGCATTTGCTTTAACAGAGCCAAATGCAGGATCAGATGCAGGGAGTTTGAAATCAAGAGCTGTGAAAAAAGGTGATCATTATATTATTAATGGATCGAAAGTGTTTATTACAAATGGTGGTGAAGCAAGTACATACATTGTATTCGCTTCTACAAATCCAGAGGCAGGAAAAAGTGGTATTTCTGCATTTATAGTAGAGAAAGATACACCTGGTTTAATCATCGGAAAAGATGAACATAAGATGGGACTTCTCGGTTCTCGTACAGTACAACTTACTTTTGAAGATATGAAAGTGCCAGCTGAGAATTTACTTGGGGAAGAAGGACAAGGATTCAAGGTGGCGATGGCGAATTTAGATGTTGGGCGAATTGGAATCGGTGCACAGGCGTTAGGAATTGCTGAAGCGGCGCTTGCATGTGCGATTGATTATGCAAAAGAACGAGAACAATTCGGGAAGCCCATTGCGGCGCAGCAAGGGATTGGCTTTAAACTTGCAGATATGGCAACAAGTGTCGAGGCAGCAAGGTTACTCGTATATAGAGCGGCATCTCTTAGGGCACAAGGATTACCGTGCGGTAAAGAAGCATCTATTGCGAAATTATTTGCTTCTAAGACAGCGGTTGAAGTCGCGATTGAAGCAGTGCAAGTATTTGGTGGTTACGGTTATACGAAAGACTATCCAGTAGAACGATTTTTCCGTGATGCGAAAATCACGCAAATATATGAAGGAACAAGTGAAATACAGAAACTTGTTATTAGCCGTGCTTTATAAAAGGGCGAGGGGGAGACGGAGATGCATTTTAAACTATCAGAAGAACATGAAATGATAAGAAAAATGGTTCGAGATTTTGCTAAAAATGAAGTGGCACCAACAGCAGCTGAGCGTGATGAGGAAGAGCGATTTGATCGAGAATTATTTGATCAAATGGCAGAGCTTGGTTTAACTGGTATTCCATGGCCTGAAGAGTACGGCGGAATTGGAAGCGATTACTTAGCGTACGTAATCGCTATTGAAGAATTATCTCGCGTTTGTGCTTCAACAGGCGTAACACTGTCCGCGCATACTTCACTTGCGGGATGGCCAATTTTTAAATTTGGGACGGAAGAGCAAAAGCAAAAGTTTTTACGACCGATGGCTGAAGGGAAGAAAATTGGTGCATACGGCTTAACGGAGCCAGGATCTGGATCGGATGCTGGTGGAATGAAGACAATTGCAAAGAGAGATGGAGACCATTATATTTTAAATGGATCAAAAATTTTCATTACAAATGGCGGTATTGCTGATATTTATGTTGTTTTTGCGCTAACTGATCCTGAATCGAAGCAGCGCGGTACGAGTGCATTTATTGTAGAAAGTGATACACCGGGATTTTCAGTTGGGAAGAAGGAGAGCAAGCTAGGGATTCGCTCTTCACCAACGACTGAAATTATGTTTGAAGATTGCCGTATTCCTGTAGAGAATCTACTTGGAGAAGAGGGGCAAGGGTTTAAAGTTGCGATGCAAACATTAGATGGAGGTCGTAACGGTATTGCGGCGCAAGCTGTTGGTATTGCACAAGGGGCTTTAGATGCTTCTGTAGAATATGCAAGGGAGCGCCATCAATTTGGAAAACCAATTGCGGCGCAGCAAGGGATTGGCTTTAAACTTGCAGATATGGCAACAGATGTAGAAGCGGCACGCCTTTTAACATATCAAGCGGCTTGGCTTGAATCAGAAGGGCTTCCGTATGGAAAAGAATCAGCGATGTCAAAAGTATTTGCAGGGGATACAGCTATGAAGGTGACGACTGAAGCGGTGCAAGTATTTGGTGGTTACGGCTATACGAAAGATTATCCAGTAGAGCGTTATATGAGAGATGCAAAGATTACACAAATATATGAAGGAACACAAGAGATTCAGAGGCTTGTAATTTCTCGTATGTTAACGAAGTAGGAACGAAAGCGTAGGTATTTTCCTACGCTTTTTCCTTCCAAAAAATAATAGAGAGAGGTGAAGGGAATGGTTAAACATAATGTACATGCATCGGTGAAAGATGAAAAATTAGTTGCGTTAAGACGTGAACAAATGATTAAAGGTGCGGTGCAACTGTTTAAACAAAAAGGATTTCCGCGTACAACAACGAGAGAAATTGCAAAAGCGGCTGGATTTAGTATAGGGACACTTTATGAGTACATTCGTACAAAAGACGATGTTTTATATTTAGTTTGTGATAGTATATATGAACATGTAAAAGAACGATTAGAGGAAGTAGTGTGTACAGAAAAAGGGAGTGTAGAAAGTTTAAAGATAGCAATAACGAATTACTTTAAAGTGATGGACGAATTGCAGGAAGAAGTATTGATAATGTATCAAGAGGTACGCTTTTTACCGAAAGAATCACTTCCGTATGTATTAGAAAAGGAGTTTCAAATGGTAGGAATGTTCGAGGATATTTTAGAACAGTGTACGGAAAATGGAACATTTACATTAAATAAAAAAGAAATACAGCTTCTTGCCCATAATATTTTTATACAAGGGCAGATGTGGGGATTTAGACGCTGGGCGTTGCAAAAACTGTATACGCTCGAAGAATATACAGAAATGCAAATTAGGTATGTATTGCAAGGGGCCCATATGCTTCCGAAATAAGGAACAGACAAATTATAATTTTACTACCCTATAAAAGTTTCCCGTTTTTTTTGTAGCATATTTGTGCGACTTTTGTTTATAATGAATAGTATGGATTTTTTTAAGCAGGCCGTTATATATAAGGTTATATTTGATGAAAGGAAGTGCCGCATAAGTGGATTTTAAGCAATATTCACCAGAAGAGCTAAAAGAATGTTCAATGATTGAAGTTGTACATAGCGTTTTAGGGGATAAAAAACAAGCAACGACATTCAACGAGTTGGTTCAAGAAATCGCTCAAGTGCTGGGACTATCTCAAGAGCAAGTTAATGCGAAAATCGCACAATTTTATACAGACTTAAACATCGATGGACGTTTCATTAATTTAGGAGAAAATCGTTGGGGACTACGCAGCTGGTACCCATACGAGCAAATTGATGAAGAAATCTTGCCTCAACCAAAACCGAAGAAGAAACGTAAAGTTGAAGAAGACGGTTTTGACGACTACATTGAAGAAGATGAAGATGACTTCGACGATGCAGACGTAAGTGAAGATGAAGACGATGTAGAAGATTTGGACAAGGTTCTTGAAGAAGAAGACGGAGATGACGACGATCTTGATGATTTAGACGAAGATGACGACGACTTCGCTGAAGAAGAACTTGAGTATGATGAAACTGAAGAAGAAGAAGAGGAAGAACTGTAGTTCTTGACTTTTCATTATCGTCCATGTAGAATCATTTTTGGGCTCTTTAAAAAAGGACGATAATACTTTTAAAGTGTAAATATAAAAGAAAATTGCTCCCTACTTATTACTTTTTGTGATGAGGGGAGCAATTTTCTTTTTTGTTTTTTGTTTAGAAAATAAAAAGAGTCTAACAATAAGATGGATACAGTGTTATCTACATACGTTGCGCTTTGCAACGGTGATTATATAACAGCAAAATAGAAGGGAGCTTTTTCATGACTAAGTATATTTTTGTAACAGGCGGTGTAGTATCGTCTTTAGGAAAAGGTATTACAGCAGCATCTCTTGGAAGACTTTTAAAAAATCGTGGTTTAAACGTAACGATTCAAAAGTTTGATCCATACATTAACGTAGACCCAGGGACTATGAGCCCATATCAACACGGTGAGGTATTCGTAACAGATGATGGCGCAGAAACTGACTTAGACCTTGGTCACTATGAGCGTTTTATCGACATTAATTTAAACAAATACAGCAACGTAACAACAGGTAAAATTTACTCTTCAGTTCTTCAAAAAGAGCGTCGCGGTGAATATTTAGGAGGAACAGTTCAAGTTATTCCTCACATTACTAACGAAATTAAAGAACGCGTATATCGTTCTGGTCGTGAAACAAATGCGGATGTTGTTATTACAGAAATCGGTGGGACTGTTGGTGACATCGAATCTCTACCATTCTTAGAAGCAATCCGTCAAATTAAGAGCGACATCGGTCGTGACAATGTAATGTACATTCACTGTACGTTAATCCCGTACTTAAAAGCAGCGGGTGAAATGAAGACAAAACCAACACAACATAGTGTTAAAGAACTTCGTAGCTTAGGTATTCAACCAAACATTATCGTTGTTCGTACAGAAATGCCTGTTTCTCAAGATATGAAAGACAAGCTTGCATTGTTCTGTGACATCGATACAAAAGCAGTTATCGAAGCTCGCGATGCAGATACTTTATATGCGGTTCCATTATCTCTTCAAGAACAAAACATGGACCAAATCGTTTGTGACCACTTAAAATTAGACAATCCAGCTGCAGATATGACAGAGTGGACTGCTCTAGTTAACAAAGTGCGTAATCTTTCTAAGAAAACAAAAATCGCTCTTGTTGGTAAATATGTAGAACTTCAAGATGCTTATATTTCTGTTGTAGAAGCACTTCGTCATGCTGGTTACTCATTCGACACAGATGTAGAAGTGAAATGGGTAAATGCTGAGCACGTAACAGCAGAAAACGTAAAAGAATTAGTTGGCGATACAGATGGTATCCTTGTACCAGGTGGCTTCGGTGATCGTGGTGTAGAAGGTAAAATCGTTGCGATTCAATATGCTCGTGAAAACAAAGTTCCATTCTTAGGAATTTGCTTAGGTATGCAACTTGCATCAATCGAATTCGCGCGTAATGTATTAGGTTTAGAAGGTGCTAACTCTTCTGAAATCAACCCTGACACACCATATGCAATCATCGACTTATTACCAGAACAAAAAGATGTAGAGGACCTAGGTGGTACACTTCGTCTTGGTCTATACCCATGTAAGCTTGCTGAAGAAACAAATGCTTACAATGCTTATAATGAGCCGGTTGTATATGAGCGTCATCGTCATCGTTATGAGTTCAACAACCAGTTCCGTCCGGATATGGAAAAAGAAGGATTTGTATTCTCTGGTACAAGCCCAGACGGCCGTCTAGTTGAAATCATTGAATTAAAAGACCACCCTTGGTTCGTGGCAGCACAGTTCCATCCAGAACTTGTTTCTCGTCCAAACCGTCCACAACCATTGTTCCATGACTTCGTAAGAGCTTCTATTACGAATAAAGAGAGCAAGTAATAAAAAAAGCGCCTGAAATAAGGCGCTTTTTTTAATATTCGTTTAACATTTCATCGATTGTAAATTTGATTCCGTGATAAGCAAATAAAGCTACTATTAAACTTGGGAATCCGTAGCGATTACCTTCATCGTCTGGAATAAGACCTTTTAACAGTTTTATATCAATATGTACGTCTGTATATCGTTCGAGTGATTCCGTACCTTCTTGAAGAGCAGAAATGCCGACAATAGAGTGTCCCTCTTCTTGTAGTTTTTTTGCAATTTCTACAACCGCTTCATCTGTTGAAAAACGGCTAATAAGAAGTACACGATCCGCAGAGGTTACTTCTGCTTCTTTACCATTTTCAAATAAGCGTTTTGCTTGCTTCATTGGTTCAGCACCGAATAGTGCTTCGGCAATAACGCCCTCCATCTCATTTGTACCATATAAATAAATGAAACCATCGCCAACTAGTGCTTGAGCAAGTAAACGAGCGCTATCTTCTATATTCATTTCTTCTTTTTGAGAAACTCTGGAGAAATAACCACTTAATTGAGTTGAAAAAATTTTTAACATAATGTTACTCCCTTCGTACGTGTTTGCCGGCTTTCATTATAGTTTATTTTTTTAGAAAGGTGAAATCGTAGGGTAGCATAACAAAATAGGAAACGGTAAAATAAGAAAGAATAGGAAGGAATTTGCCAAAGAATAGCGAAAATAAATCGTTAAGATATAAGAAGCTTTAAATCTTGTACTTACACAGAAAGGTTGGGAATTATGGAAGGTAAAATTTTAATCGTTGATGATCAATATGGGATTCGTGTGTTATTACATGAAGTGTTCCAAAAAGAAGGTTATCAGACATTCCAAGCAGCAAATGGATTTCAAGCTTTAGATATCGTGAAAAAAGATAATCCAGATTTAGTAGTGTTAGATATGAAAATTCCAGGCATGGATGGTATAGAGATTTTAAAGCATGTAAAAGAAATTGATGAGAGTATTAAAGTAATTTTAATGACTGCTTATGGAGAGCTTGATATGATCCAAGAAGCAAAAGATTTAGGAGCTTTAATGCATTTTGCTAAACCATTTGATATTGATGAAATTCGTCAAGCTGTGAGAAATGAGCTCGCTGTAGAGGCATAAAAATGAATTTTTTATAAAAAATATGGAAAAAAGCGTTTACATGGACTATTGTGCAGGTGAATACGGTTGAGTTTTTGAGTACAAGTTGTTATCCTATTGAGTGTAGAAAAAAGTCCGGTATGTAGATATACATATTTTACCTTATTCTGGTCATACTACCAGCGATAAGAACTTATCGGATACAAAAAACGTTTTTTAGGAGGATTCACCATGCCTTTAGTTTCTATGAAAGAAATGCTAAACAAAGCACTAGAAGGAAAATACGCAGTTGGTCAATTCAACATGAACAACTTAGAGTGGACTCAAGCTATCTTAGCTGCTGCGGAAGAAGAAAAATCTCCTGTAATCCTAGGTGTATCTGAGGGTGCAGCTCGTCATATGACTGGTTTCAAAACAGTTGTAGCTATGGTTAAAGCTTTAATCGAAGAAATGAACATCACTGTTCCTGTAGCGATTCACCTTGACCATGGTTCAAGCTTCGAAAAATGTAAAGAAGCAATCGATGCAGGTTTCACATCTGTAATGATTGACGCTTCTCACCACCCATTCGAAGAAAACGTTGAAACTACTAAACAAGTAGTAGAATACGCACACGCTCGTAACGTATCTGTTGAAGCTGAGCTTGGAACAGTTGGCGGACAAGAAGACGACGTAATCGCTGAAGGCGTAATTTACGCTGACCCAGCAGAGTGTAAGCACCTTGTTGAAGCAACAGGTATCGATTGCCTAGCTCCAGCTTTAGGTTCTGTACACGGTCCTTACAAAGGTGAGCCTAACTTAGGATTCGCTGAAATGGAACAAGTTCGTGACTTCACTGGCGTACCTTTAGTATTACATGGTGGTACTGGTATCCCAACTGCTGATATCGAAAAAGCTATCTCTTTAGGTACTTCAAAAATCAACGTAAACACTGAGAACCAAATCGAGTTTACAAAAGCTGTTCGTGAAGTATTAAACAAAGACCAAGAAGTTTACGATCCTCGTAAATTTATCGGACCTGGCCGCGACGCTATCAAAGCAACTGTTATTGGTAAAATTCGCGAATTCGGTTCTAACGGTAAAGCGTAAGAATAAAATTCCGTTTTGGAAACCGTCTAGTCTTTTAGACGGTTTCCTTTCGTTGTATAATGAAAGCGTGAACAAGTCTAAAGATTTTATCATTTTTGGTTTTTAAATAGAAAATAATGTGCATAGTCCTATTAATAAATGTGATAACGTATCTAAATTGATAAAGTGAATTCGATGAATAGTTGATCTTTATCTATTCGTGCTATAGGAGAAATGAAGATAATGGTTTCCTATTTATTGAGTTTTGGGATGGAAAGAGTAATTGAGATTCTTAAGGGGAGCTTTCTATAAAAAGATAGAAAGTAAATACATTCACAAGAAGGGAGCTCAATATGGAAAAATTGCTAATTGAAGGCGGAAGAGCTTTAAATGGAACAATTCGAGTAAGTGGTGCAAAGAACAGTGCCGTTGCATTAATTCCAGCGACAATTTTAGCAGATACTCCAGTAACTATTGGTGGTGTCCCTAATATTTCGGACGTGAAAATGTTAGGAGACTTACTAGAGGAAATTGGAGGGAAAGTAACTTATGGACAGGAGGAGGAGATGGTAGTCGATCCTTCTAACATGGTTGCAATGCCTTTGCCAAATGGAAAAGTGAAAAAATTGCGCGCTTCTTATTATTTAATGGGTGCGATGCTTGGCCGTTTTAAAAAAGCTGTTATTGGGCTTCCGGGTGGATGTCATTTAGGACCGAGGCCGATTGATCAGCATATTAAAGGGTTTGAAGCGCTAGGTGCACATGTTACGAATGAACAAGGTGCCATCTATTTAAGAGCAGATGAGCTACGTGGGGCACGTATTTATTTAGATGTTGTTAGTGTAGGAGCTACGATTAATATTATGCTAGCAGCTGTACGAGCGAAAGGTAGAACTGTTATTGAAAATGCAGCGAAAGAGCCCGAGATCATTGATGTAGCTACATTGTTAACAAGCATGGGAGCACGTATTAAAGGTGCTGGTACAGATGTAATCCGAATAGATGGTGTGGACTCTTTACATGGTTGTCACCATACTATCATCCCAGATCGTATTGAAGCTGGTACGTATATGATTCTAGGAGCTGCATCAGGAGGAGAAGTAACGGTTGATAATGTTATTCCTCAGCATTTAGAATCAGTTACTGCAAAGCTAAGAGAAGCTGGTGTTCAAGTTGAAACGAACGATGATCAAATTACGGTGAACGGTAATAGAAAGCTAAAAGTAGTTGATATCAAAACGCTTGTATATCCAGGTTTTCCAACGGATTTACAACAGCCGTTTACGACGCTTTTAACAAAGGCGCACGGGACGGGAGTTGTAACAGATACAATTTACGGTGCCCGTTTCAAGCACATTGATGAATTACGTCGTATGAATGCTCAAATTAAAGTAGAGGGTCGTTCGGCAATTGTAACTGGTCCTGTGTTACTGCAAGGTGCAAAAGTGAAGGCGAGTGATTTACGAGCGGGAGCGGCACTTGTTATTGCAGGGTTAATGGCAGATGGAATTACAGAAGTAACAGGACTTGAGCATATTGATCGAGGTTATGAGAATATAGTGGACAAGCTTAAAGGGCTTGGAGCAAACATTTGGCGAGAACAAATGACAAAGCAAGAAATTGAAGAGATGAAGAACGCATAAGTGATACTTCCGCAAGGGGGAAGCGAAGCATCACTACTTGCGGAAGTACACTTTATAGAAAAACACGGTTCACAAAATACGGCAGAAATATAAAGGCTTAAAGGAGAGGGATTATCGTGGAAAGAAGTTTATCTATGGAGTTAGTACGTGTAACAGAGGCTGCAGCTTTATCATCAGCGCGTTGGATGGGGCGCGGGAAAAAGGATGAAGCAGATGGTGCAGCAACATCAGCTATGCGTGATGTATTTGATACAATTCCGATGAAAGGTACAGTTGTAATTGGTGAAGGTGAGATGGATGAAGCACCAATGCTATATATCGGAGAGAAATTAGGTACAGGATATGGACCACGTGTAGACGTTGCGGTTGATCCTTTAGAAGGGACAAACATCGTAGCAGCTGGTGGCTGGAATGCTCTTGCTGTTATTGCAATTGCAGACCACGGTAATTTGTTACATGCCCCTGACATGTACATGGATAAAATCGCGGTTGGCCCAGAAGCAGTCGGGGCGGTCGACATTGATGCGCCTATTATTGATAACTTACGTGCAGTTGCGAAAGCAAAAAATAAAGATATTGAAGATGTTGTAGCGACAGTTTTAAATCGTCCACGTCATCAAGAAATTATCGAAGAAATTCGTAAAGCTGGTGCTCGCATTAAATTAATTAATGATGGAGATGTAGCTGGAGCAATTAATACAGCATTTGATCGTACAGGTGTAGATATTTTATTTGGATCTGGTGGAGCACCTGAAGGTGTATTAGCAGCAGTTGCTTTAAAATGTTTAGGTGGAGAAATTCACGGAAAACTATTGCCACAAAACGAAGCTGAATTAGCACGTTGTAAAAAAATGGGCATAGAAGACATTAATCGTATCCTTCGTATGGAGGACTTAGTAAAAGGTGACGATGCAATCTTTGCAGCAACAGGCGTAACAGATGGAGAACTATTACGCGGTGTTCAATTTAAAGGTAGCGTAGGAACAACGCAATCCCTTGTTATGCGCGCAAAATCAGGCACAGTACGCTTCGTGGATGGACGTCATAGCTTGAATAAAAAACCAAACTTGGTTATTAAATAAAAAGCGTAAGCAGCTCGTTCAGAATGGGAGGGGGATGGAGCTTCTGACGTAGAGGCGCTTTTTGCCTCGTAGGAAGACGCGAAGCCACCGACCATTCTAGCTGTTGAAGCTGGAACTAAATTAAATAAGAAGCGAAGACAAATTTTCTTGTCTTCGCTTCTTGTATTTGTGTTCCAACGTATTGATTAAAACTAGATAAAAGGGTTACAATAGTGAATATTACCCTACTTGAACTTATTGCCTTTCATTATTAATTATTTGCCTTCCGTATTTTTTCCCTTTACCCATGAAAAAAGAGAATAACGTTAAAGTGTGGTGTCTGAATGAATTTGTCAATTGCAGCATTAGAAAACATGAAATTAAAAGAGTTATACGAGCTTGCGAAAGAATTTAAGATTTCGTATTATAGCAAGTTAACGAAAAAAGAGTTAATTTTTTCTATTTTGAAAGCTCGAGCAGAAAAAGAAGGTTTCTTTTTCATGGAAGGTGTATTAGAAATTATTCAATCAGAAGGATTTGGATTCCTACGTCCTATCAACTATTCTCCAAGCTCAGAAGATATTTATATCTCAGCTTCGCAAATTCGTCGTTTCGATTTACGTAATGGAGACAAGGTTTCTGGTAAAGTACGACCTCCGAAAGAAAATGAACGCTATTTTGGGTTATTACAAGTTGAAGCTGTAAATGGAGATGATCCAGATTCAGCAAAAGAGCGTGTGCATTTCCCTGCATTAACACCATTATACCCAGATCGCCAAATGAAATTGGAAACGGAACCGAAAAAGTTACCGACACGCATCATGGATTTAATCGCACCAGTTGGATTTGGACAACGTGGTTTAATTGTTGCGCCTCCAAAGGCTGGTAAAACAAGTCTATTAAAAGAAATCGCGCACAGTGTTACAACAAATCATCCGGAAGCAGAATTAATTGTACTTTTAATTGATGAGCGTCCAGAGGAAGTAACAGACATTGAACGTTCTGTTAAAGGGGATGTTGTAAGTTCTACTTTTGATGAAGTACCAGAAAATCATATTAAAGTAGCTGAGCTTGTGTTAGAACGTGCGATGCGTCTTGTAGAGCACAAGAAAGATGTTATCATTTTAATGGATAGTATTACCCGTTTAGCTCGAGCTTACAACCTCGTTATTCCACCAAGTGGTAGAACATTATCAGGCGGTATCGATCCAGCTGCCTTCCATAGACCGAAGCGTTTCTTTGGAGCTGCGCGTAATATTGAAGAAGGCGGTAGCTTAACAATTTTAGCAACAGCCCTTGTTGATACAGGATCCCGTATGGACGATGTTATTTACGAGGAATTTAAAGGAACTGGAAATATGGAACTTCACTTAGATCGTTCATTAGCTGAACGTCGTATCTTCCCGGCGATCGATATTCGTCGTTCTGGTACACGTAAAGAAGATCTATTAATTCCAAAAGAACATTTAGACAAGTTATGGGGCATTCGTAAAACAATGCGTGATACACCAGACTTCGTTGAAAGTTTCTTACGTAAGCTTCGTCAAACGAAGACAAATGAAGAGTTTTTACAAAACATTGTTGCAGACTCGAAAAGGTATGTAACAACTAAGTAAAGGGAAAAAATCAGGACTCGCTTATTTTATAGTAAGCGAGTTTTTTATGCTGTTTAGGTGATATTAAAGAGGGAAATAAGTGGAAGAACTTGAGTTAGTCAGAGCTGGATGAGCCGCTTCTGCTTTTAAAATGTATCCAGTTCCGACGGCTAGCTCTTCGTGTCTAAGAACCTCCCGCATTAAAGGTAAAAAGCACCTTTTATGCGAGAGAACCTTAGCCAGTCAGAGCTGAACAAGCCGTCTCCACTTTAAATTTAATATCCAGCTCCAGTGGCTAGAATCTCCGGTCATTTCACTCTCTCGCTCGAAGCGAAGAGCGCTTCAAGGTCGAGAGTTCCAATGCCCTGCGATTCTGAACGAGCCGTCTCCACTTTAAGATAATATCCAGTTCCGGTGGCTAGCTCTTCGCATCTAAGAACCTTCCGCCCGAAAGGTAAAAAGCACCTTTAGGGCGAAAGAACCTTAGCTGGTCAGAGCTGAGCGAGCCACCTCCACTTTCAATTTAATATCCAGCTCCAGCGGCTAGAATGGTCGGTGGCTTCGCGTCTTCCTACGAGGCAAAAAGCGCCTCTACGTCAGAAGCTCCATCCCCCTCCCATTCTGAACGAGCCGCTTGCGCTTTTAAAATTAAAAAGACAAAAACAGGTAGTTGCAAAATGAAGTTAGCCTTGTTATAATTTCATCATATGTGTTTCATCAATATAGTTGTGTATGCAGCTGAAGATGAAAAACTCTGTTTCGAAAATGATTCAGGGCGGAAGGAGATGAAAAGAATGAAAGCAGGAATTCACCCAGATTACAAGAAAGTTGTATTCATGGACACAAACACAGGCTTCAAATTCTTAAGCGGATCTACTAAAGGATCTAACGAAACTGTTGAGTGGGAAGATGGTAACACTTATCCATTACTAAAAGTTGAGATCAGTTCTGATTCTCACCCATTCTACACTGGACGTCAGAAGTTTGCTACTGCAGACGGACGCGTTGACCGCTTCAATAAGAAATACGGTCTTAAGTAATAAAAACATAAAACAGGCAAGTGTATGTATTCGCTTGTCTGTTTTTTTTGCGAAAATATTATACCTTTACCCTACTTTTAACTGAAAAGTAGATGAAAGGAGAGCTTCATGTACTTAATAAATCAAAATGGCTGGATTGAAGTGATTTGCGGTAGTATGTTTTCTGGCAAGTCAGAAGAGCTAATCCGCCGTGTGCGCCGTACGCAATTTGCAAAACAACATGCAATTGTATTTAAACCATGTATTGATAATCGATATAGTGAAGAAGATGTTGTATCACATAACGGATTAAAGGTAAAAGCAGTTCCTGTTTCAGCTTCAAAGGATATATTTGAACATATTACAGAAGAGCTGGATGTTATTGCAATCGATGAGGTGCAATTTTTTGATGGGGACATTGTGGAAGTGGTGCAAGTATTGGCAAATCGTGGCTATCGTGTCATTGTAGCTGGTTTAGACCAAGATTTCCGTGGTCTACCATTTGGACAAGTTCCTCAGCTGATGGCGATTGCTGAACATGTGACAAAACTACAAGCAGTATGTTCTGTATGTGGATCTCCAGCAAGTCGTACACAACGATTAATTGATGGAGAACCAGCGGCATTTGATGATCCAATTATTTTAGTTGGAGCTTCAGAATCGTATGAACCACGTTGTCGTCATTGTCATGCAGTACCTGCAAACAAAGATAAGTAAAACTCGCTGCGCAAGGCGGGTTTTTTTCAAAATAGAGAGAATGAGCGGTGTGAGCCGCTTATGCTTTTAAATATATCTAGTTCCGGTGGCTAGCTCTTCGCATCTAAGAACCTTCCGCCCGAAAGGTAAAAAGCACCTTTAGGTCGAAAGAACCTTAGTTGGTCAGAGCTGAAAGAGCCACCGCCACTTTTAAATATATTATCTAGCTCCAGCGGCTAGAATCTCCGGCCATTTCGCTCTCTCGCTCGAAGCAAAAAGCGCTTCAAGGTCGAGAGTTGAAAGTGGCCTGCGATTCTGAGCGAGCCGCTTGCGCTTTTAAATATAATTTGCGTTTTTTTGAGTAAGTACCATATACTATTTGTATTAGATACTAGGATGTAGAGGTGAATGATGTGTTAGATCGTTTGCAAGCTGTAGAAAATCGTTATGAGAAGTTAAATGAATTGTTAAGTGATCCAGCGATTATTAGTGATTCAAATAAGCTTCGTGAATATTCAAAGGAACAGTCTGATATACAGGAAACGGTAGAGGTGTATCGTGAGTATAAGGATGTTCGTGAGCAATTAAAAGATGCGAAAGCAATGTTAGAAGATAAGTTAGACGCAGAAATGCGTGAAATGGTAAAAGAAGAAGTTTCTGAGTTAGAATCACAAGATAAAACATTATCAGAGCGTCTGAAAATTTTACTTGTTCCAAAAGACCCTAATGATGATAAGAACGTTATCGTTGAGGTTCGTGGAGCTGCTGGTGGAGACGAGGCAGCTTTATTTGCTGGTGACTTATACCGTATGTATAGCCGTTACGCTGAGGTACAGGGCTGGAAAACGGAGATTATTGAGGCTAGCTATACAGAGTTAGGTGGATATAAAGAGATTATCTTTATGATTAATGGTAAAGGTGCTTTCGCGAAGCTGAAATTCGAGAATGGTGCTCACCGTGTACAACGTGTTCCTGAAACGGAATCTGGTGGACGTATTCATACATCTACAGCAACTGTAGCTGTATTACCAGAGGCAGAAGAAGTAGAAATTGATATTCATGAGAAAGATGTTCGTGTTGATACATTCGCTTCTAGTGGACCTGGTGGACAGAGCGTTAATACAACGATGTCAGCGGTGCGTTTAACGCATTTACCGACTGGTGTAGTTGTATCTTGTCAGGATGAGAAATCACAGATCAAGAATAAAGAAAAAGCGATGAAAGTATTACGCGCACGTGTTTATGATAAGTTTAGACAAGAAGCGCAAGCTGAGTATGATCAAAACCGTAAACAAGCTGTTGGTACGGGAGATCGTTCAGAGCGTATTCGTACGTATAACTTCCCGCAAAACCGTGTTACAGACCATCGAATCGGTTTAACGATTCAAAAGCTAGATCAAATCTTACAAGGTAAGTTAGATGATTTCATCAATGCCTTAGTGATGGAAGATCAGGCTCAAAAGATGGAGGCAGCTGAGTAATGCGTGTCTATGAAGCCCTGAAATGGGCTTCTTCTTTTTTACAGGAAAATGGACGAGATGAAAATGCGGGAGAAATTGTCCTTTGTCATGTATTAAAGGTGAACAGAACAGGATTACTTATGAATATGCGTGAAGAAATAACTGAGGATCAAGAGAAAAGCTTTACGGAGTTTATCCACAAGCATGTAGAAGGTATTCCTATTCAATATATGATTGGTTATGAAATGTTTTATGGACGGTCTTTCTTTGTGAATGAAGAAGTATTAATACCAAGACCGGAAACAGAAGAGCTTATAGTGGGAGTATTAGAAAGAATCGAGCGCCATTTTGGTGATGAGAAACTACATGTAGCAGATATAGGTACAGGTAGTGGAGCGATTTCTATTACGCTTGCTTTAGAAAATGAAAATCTTCATGTTTATACAGTAGATATTGCACAAGGGTCGATTGAAGTTGCAAAAGAAAATGCAAAAGCTTTAGGTGCAGAAGTAACGTTCTATCACGGTGATTTATTGTCACCATTTCATAAAACGGGTCAAAAGCTAGATGTTGTTGTTTCAAATCCTCCATATATACCGGAAGAGGATTGGCGTGGTCTTTCTCCTGTTGTGAAAGAGCATGAGCCGAAGAGAGCACTTGTTGGTGGTGAAGACGGATTAGATTTCTATCGCCGTTTTATGGAAGAATTGCCGAATGTGTTGCAGAAGAAAGCGATTGTGGCGTTTGAAATTGGAGTAGGACAAGGTGAGGATGTAAAAAGATTGTTACAACAAGCTTTTCCACATGCTCATGTTGAGGTTGTTTTCGATATTAACGGAAAAGATCGTATGGTATTTGCAGAGATGGAGTAAGGTTCACACCTTACTCTATTTTTTTGTGGAAAAATTCATATAGATTTTGAATTTAATAGTTTAGAAAGATGAAAGTCTGTCCACACTGTTTGTAGAAGGGACGGTGGAGGAAATGAAAAAACAAGTTATTGCTTATCTTCTTATACTATTAATTGGTGCACAGTTACTTGTGCAGTTTGGATATATGAAAGCTGATGCGAAAGGGCCTTCAGTTATTCCGAAAGAGGCCGTTCGATTACGAATTTTAGCAAATAGTGATTCAGATAAAGACCAGGCATTGAAACGTAAAGTGCGTGATGAAGTAAAAGCACAAATTGATGGGTGGGTAGCGGATTTAACTTCATTTGAAGAGGCACGCAAAGTAATTCAAAGTCATATTCCAGAAATCGAGAAAACGGTGGAAAATACGTTAAAAAGAGAAGGAAGTAAAGATTCATTTCAAGTGAAATTTAGTAAGAATGTAAAGTTTCCTACAAAGGTATACGGGAATTTTATTTATCTAGCAGGAGAATATGAAGCAGTATTAATCACAATTGGAGAAGGTGAAGGGGCGAACTGGTGGTGTGTATTATTTCCACCAATGTGTTTCTTAGATTTTTCGAGCGGGACAGCTGTAAGAAAAGAAGAGCACGTTGTGAAGGCGGAATCTCCTGAAGAGGAGCAGGTGAAACAACTAGATGAGGAAGTAATAGATAAAGAAGAGAAGAAAGTAGATAAGGTAAAAGAAACGAAAGCTGTAAAGCAGGAAGTAGTAAAAAAAGTAACAGCTTCTGAAAAGAAAGTAGTAAAAAATGAAACAAAAGTCGAAGAGCAGCCTGTAAGTAAAGAAGAAATGAAAACTGTGGAAAAAGTGGAGAAACCTGTGGAGAAAAAACAAGAAAAGCAAAATGAGTATGTAAAAGTAGAAGAGGAAGAAGAAAAGCCAGAAGTTAAATTGTTTATTGTAGAAGCTTTTACATCTTTATTCTCTAAATAGTACTATTAATAAATCCCTCTTCATATATAAAAATGAGGAGGGATTTATTATGAAGAAAGTGTATTTTGCTACGAAAGCAGATGTGGAAAGATTACATTCTTTTTTCGGACAAGCTAATAAAAAAGATGATAAAATAAATGAGTTGTACGCACAATTTATGATTTTGGAAGAGGCGGAAGAAATACGAGCTGTAATTGGTTATGAACAAAGTGGGGAAGATGTGCTTATTCGTTCTTGTTTATTCACACCTCATGTGGATAAACAGACTTTCTTATATTTTTTTGAAATGTTTTTGCAGTATATGAAAGAAAAAAGTGTTCAACAATTGTACTTACTAACAAATCATCCACAATCTGTACCGATCTTTCAGTTTTTTGACTTTTTTACTATAGAAAAGGATGAGGTTCCAGAGGGAATTCAACAACTAGAACATTTTTGTAAAAATATAAAAGAGCAGAATGCAATAATACTAAATTGTCAGCTATTCACAAAGTTATCCACGGATTAATTAGGTTTATCCACATTTTGTGGATAAACCTTGTTTGTCTTTTGGATAAATCTCATAGTAAACTAAAAATAGACAAGTATTTCATGGTAGAAAAGGACGTGGGAAAAAATGCATACAAATATGTGGGTTGTGGATAATGTTGTGGAAAGAAAAAAATATTATCCACAGTTACAAGAAGCAGCAAAATTATTAAGGGAAAATGAGGCGATTGCCTTCCCTACAGAAACGGTATATGGACTAGGTGCAAATGCGATGAATGATGAAGCGATTGCGAAAATTTTTGAAGCGAAAGGAAGACCGAGTGATAATCCACTTATTGTCCACATCGGGACAAAATCGCAGTTAGATGGGATTGTGAAGGAAATCCCGCCAGTTGCAGAGAAGTTAATGGAGCATTTTTGGCCAGGTCCGTTAACAATTATTTTACCTAGAAAAGAAGGAATTTCAGAGAGGGTGACGGCAGGACTTAATACGGTTGGAGTAAGAATGCCTGATCATCCGGTAGCTCTTGCTCTTATTGAAGAGGCAAATGTACCTGTTGCAGCACCAAGTGCGAATCGTTCAGGTCGTCCAAGCCCGACGTTAGCATCTCACGTATATGAAGATTTAAATGAGAAAATCGCAGGTATTGTAGATGGTGGTGCAACAGGAGTCGGTGTTGAATCGACTGTAATTGATTGTACGAGCGCTGTTCCAACGATATTACGCCCAGGTGGGATTACGAAAGAACAATTGGAAGCGGTGATTGGCACGGTTTCTTTAGATCCGGCTCTAAAGGATGAGAAGGAAAAACCTAAATCACCTGGAATGAAATATACACATTATGCACCGAAAGCTCCACTTAGTATTGTTGAAGGTTCACGTGAATTTATTCAGCTTATTGTGGATAAGAAAAAGGAAGAAGGATTCAAAGTCGGTGTATTAACGACAGAAGAGTATCAGCATGTATATAGCGCGGATGTTGTATTATCTTGTGGTGTTCGAAGTGATTTAGCTAGCGTTGCGACTAAATTATATGATGTACTTAGAACATTTGATGCAAGTGAAGTGGATGTTATTTTTAGTGAATCATTCCCGAATGAAGGAATAGGGAATGCCATTATGAATCGTTTAACAAAAGCGGCAGGACATCAAATTATTACTGAATCATAAGGTATGATTAGCAAACAGAATATTTCTCCTCGGGTAAGCATATTTTGAAGTAGCACGTCCGAGGAGGGACATGAATGACGCTTGAACAGATAATACCTTTAATAATTATGGCGTTCGCCTTAGGGATGGATGCGTTCTCGGTGAGTCTTGGTATGGGGATGATACCCCTAAAGTTAAGACAAATCCTGTATATTGGTATGACGATAGGGATATTTCATATTATTATGCCGTTTATAGGAATGGTACTAGGTCGTTTTTTATCAGAGAAGTATGGAGATATCGCACATTTTGCGGGTGCTATTTTATTAATTGGACTAGGGTTTTATATCGTATATTCGAGCATTTTACAAAATGAAGAGACTAGAACAGCCCCTATTGGAATTAGTTTATTCGTATTTGCATTTGGCGTCAGTATAGATAGTTTCTCAGTAGGACTTAGTCTTGGTATTTATGGGGCACAAACAATTATTACGATTTTACTTTTTGGATTTGTTAGCATGTTATTAGCGTGGATTGGTTTGTTAATTGGGAGACATGCGAAAGATATGCTCGGTACATATGGTGAGATAGTAGGTGGTATCATTTTGGTTGGGTTTGGATTATATATCCTTTTTCCTATATAATTTTATGTAGGAGGGAATTATGAACAAGCTATTGGAATGGTATGTTAAATTTTTAACCTTCTTTCCTCGATGGCTAAGAAGACTTATAATTTGGGGTATTATTTTGCAAATTTCGATGTTAGGTTAGATTAAGTTAATTCGTGAATGGTGAGATAGTTCCTTTCTGTGAATATTTTGTTTGTACTATATTTATTGCGCTAAAAATTACAGATATAGAAAGGATGAGATGAATGACGAGATTGAAGCAAGTTTTTGGTATTATTATTAGTTTTTTTGTTTTTTGGTTTAGTATGCTCGGTGTACAAATGTTTGCTGAGTTTTTAGATATTGAGTCATTGAAATTTGTTGCGGGAAAGACTGAGGCGGCGCGTGCCTTTTACTCTCCGTACCCGTTTTTAATTGTTTTTCTTATTACATTGCTTTCCCTATACTTCTTCGTAATTAAGCTAGGGAAGCCGAAAAAAGAGAAAATGCCTACTTTAGAGGAAAAGAAGGAAGAATTACAATGATAAAATCCCCTGCTAAAAAGCAGGGGATTTTATATTTGAGTGATGGGAGGAATCTAGCCGCCTTGCTTTTAAATATATCCAGCTTCAGCGGCTAGAATGGTCGGTGGCTTCGCGTCTTCCTGCGAGGCAAAAAGCGCCTCTACGTCAGAAGCTCCATTCCCCTCCCATTCTGAGCGAGCCGCTGCCGCTTTTAGATATTATCCAGCTTCAGCGGCTAGAATGGTCGGTAGCTTCGCGTCTTCCTGCGAGGCAAAAAGCGCCTCTACGTCAGAAGCTCCATCCTCCTCCCATTCTGAGCGAGCCGCTGCCGCTTTTAGATATTATCCAGCTTCAGCGGCTAGAATGGTCGGTGGCTTCGCGTCTTCCTGCGAGGCAAAAAGCGCCTCTACGTCAGAAGCTCCATTCCCCTCCCATTCTGAGCGAGCCGCTGCCGCTTTTAGATATTATCCAGCTTCAGCGGCTAGAATGGTCGGTAGCTTCGCGTCTTCCTGCGAGGCAAAAAGCGCCTCTACGTCAGAAGCTCCATCC
>NZ_JAKUGG010000031.1:0-56300 GCF_022663835.1 Bacillus cereus group sp. BfR-BA-01347
GCTTATGTACCTCCTAATATATGCGAACTATTAATTAGCCAATAATTGTCTTATACATTATATCAGCTAGGGTACATGTGAATATAACGGATTATTTGTATAACTTATTTTTAAAATGGATATATTAAAAAAATATACCTAATAATTCCTTGGCGTACGAAATTCTTGTTATGTTGGCAGGACCCCATCGCTATCAAGCTAAGAAAATATAACTACCCCCAGAACAAGATTTTATGCTAATTTGTAATAAAAAAGCTCATTTTTTCGTTTTGGGGCTGATTTGTATTCTTAAGTTGAAGGGGATGTGGGGTAACCCCTATAACAAGATTGAATAATATTATTCAATCTTCTTGGGCGTTTGCAAGTAGAGGTTAATATGTTGTAAAAGCAAAAAAAATAGGGAGGATTGACGAAGCACTTTGTCCGAAACTGGGTGTTTCTGCCCATCCCCCGAAAAGGGGGAATAAGACAAAATATAGCATATTAATATACAAAAGAAAAGACACCCTAAGGTGCCTTCCTCCGACTTGAACCACTTTAATTTTAATAATATGTATTGGACGCCAATCCAAATATTATTTTACCATGTTTAGTTGTTTCGTACATTGAGAAATGTTGTTTAAAGCTATATTTTATTGATACCTTTTTGTTATGTATTTTGCTATATTGTCATAATCCCCATAAATAAAATTCCCATTAATCCCTATAAAATTAAGTTCCTCTAGAATTTTTTCTTTGTTGTTAATGACAACTACTTTATCGGGTACAATCCTTTGTATGCCTTCAATATAAGGATTCTTTATAAATTCTCCACTCTGAAGATAATTTTGATATATAAATAACCCTTGTTGGTTACGTCCTCGTTCAAAAGTCAATATAGGAGCATATTTAAAATTAGGAAGTATATTTAACCATGCACTCTTATTCACTACTGGTCGATAAGATATACCTTGTAATATTTTTTGCAGATAGGCAGTGTAGATAAATACCGGCCAAGAAGGATTTTGTATTTTTTTATCTACTTTTTTAAATCTATCTAATTCTAACAGTTTCATAAAAGAATCAAAGAATGCAGTTTCATATCTACCTTCTTCATAAGGAGGGAACTTATTTATATCCAAGATAGGCATGTACGGCATAGGGAAAATTTTAATATGTTCATGAAAATCAGTATTTAGTTTTTTAAAGTACTTATAAAATAACTCGGGATATTCTGTTTCGAATATTAAAAACGCACTATACATATCTAGGAAGATATCGTCATTATCAGATGCAAGTAGTTCTAATACATTTACATCTTCAAATTTAGTTAAAATATTTGTAATGTCAATAAATTGATCTTTGAATAAATACAAAAATCCCCTTTCTTCATCAAGCTGAACTTTATTTGTATCTTTCGGATTTTTATAATCTTGACATGCGAAATATAGTGCTACTAAGGGTGATGTAGTTACATCAATGAGGTTTGTTGGAATCCCATGATGTTGGGAAAAAGCAGAAAAATGGGTACGTTCATCAGGTGTTAATTTGTACCAAACTTCCTTTTTAAACTCTTTTTGCATATTAAGAAAGGTACTTGCACCTTTAATTCCTTGTTCTGAATTATAACCAGGGTGTGTTGTATTTCTTAAGCCAGAAGAGAAGGTTTCATCATAATTGGTCGGTTCTCCCCTAAATAAATAATTTGTAAATTCCCCGCTAGCTAATAAATCTATATAGGGGTTCAGCCGAGATATGTGTAAAACTAGGTCACAGGGATACATTATTTACCATTAAGCGTTTTTTGAGGATATTGGGACCTACAATATGCGAAAAATGTTTAAATATATTGGTTTTACAAGCAAACAAAGGATATTGCTATGCTACAAGAAACTCGCAACCATAGCACACCACAAATTAAATTAAAATATATTGGCATATAAAGAAGAAAAGGATAATATACTTGATACATTCCGCATCTAATTTTAATTATATGCTTCTTTATTTTTCAAATACATCTCACAATTATATTAATTTTTAACTATTTCAAAAAAATGTTTACCTATTTCTAATGAAAATATGTATTTTAGTATATAGTGTATTGATTTCTATATTGTTTTGGAGTAGCCTCGGTGTATTTTTTGAAAATCTTAGTAAAATAGCTTTGACTATTAAAATTGAGCCAGGTACTGATATCCAATAAAGAATAGTTAGTTAAAGTTAAAAGTTTTTTTGCTTCTTCCACTTTTTCTCGTTGAATATATTCACTTAAAGGCATCCCTACCTCTTTTTTGAATAATGTAGATAAATACATGGGATTCTTGTCGGTAATATAGGCAAGTTGTTTGAGGGATATCTCTTGATATATGTTTTTTAAAATATAATTTTGACAAGTAATAATGGTTTTCGAATAATTTCTCACGCTATATGTTTTTACGTGTTCTGTAAAAATACAAAAAGCTTTTTCTACTAAAACTAATATGGAGTTTACATCATTTAATTTTTCAAGGTTTTGTATGTATAACTCACTAAGTGAAAAAGCGATCTCTGAAGGCAGACCTCCATCTATTGCATATCTAGTAGCTATAGCAATTCCAGCAATCGCTTGATTTTTTCGATTTCTTAACTCACTCGTTACGCAAAAAACTCCAATTTTTTTACGAGGAAATGAATTCCAATATTTTAGTAATTTTTCTTTGTTCCCAGCTTTAATTGCCTCAAACATTTTGGTTGAAATTGATACCTCATTACGCACATAATCATTTTGATGACAAACTGAAATATATAAATCAGGATTTTCCACCTTACAGGTAGTACTTTTAAGATATTTATTTCTTTCCACAACGGTGTTAACGTCAATTTTTTTAAAATAAATCATGTAATACAGTAAAATACTAACATGAATCAAGGTTGATTTTTTTATGATTGGTATTGACTGATAATAATGCATTACTTCTTGTTTACTTGTAATGACATGGAAATCATTCATTATTCTATTTATTATTTTTTCTAATCGTTCTGAGTATACAGCGGGCCCGATGATAAAAGTTCCTTCCATAGCGTCCTTATTTCTCATGTGAATTAAAATGAAATGTTCGAGACAATCAGTTGTTCGAATAACCGGAAAATTAAAAGGATCGTCATCCCAATAAAGCTCATTTAGCTGTTCTTCTACAGAGGAATAAAACGGGTTAGGGACAGCACTTGATATATATTCATGAACAATATTCTTGTTTTCATCTAAAAAACGAACAGGTATCTCGAATGTTTGAAATAACAAATGGCAAATATAATCTTTATTAATCGAATAATTAGTATTTTTCATAATATACACCTCTTAGATAATTATAATTTTAAGAATTATGGTTACTATACAATTTATTTAATGATTATAATTACTAACTTAATCTCGTATAATTACTAAATTTAAGTAAAAATAGTTATAAATTTCTAATTATTTTACCAAAAAATAACTAAAATTTCATGTAATATTTGTAATGCCAGTAAGTATTGATAAAAGGAGGAGTAATAATGGCTATTACAGATATTGAAAAAGCAACTATTGGGAGATCAGTGAAAAAATATAATGCAATCCCTGGTATATCTTTTACATTAGTAAGCCCAAAAGTGAATACAACCAATAACATCAGCATTAAAATGGAGTGAAATTTGAAGTGAGGTACTGCATAATGAAATATAGCGGTTTTCCTACAGTGAGTGATTATAGAAAAAATAAAATTTCTTCTAATAGGAGTCAAGCTAACAAAATGTGAATCTTAAATATACTGGTATTTGATTTTGTTTATCTTAATATATTGTTATTATTAATAAATTCGTATTGTTTTTATAAAAAAACAAATATTAGGGAGTGGATTGGATATGAAAAAGAAAACAATATTATGTAGTATAATAGCTAGTACCTTACTAGGTGGTGGTACTTTGGTTAATACCGCAAGTGCTGCTGAAATCCCTAAAGAAAACAATAATATTGTAAATTATAAGGATATTCGACAACAAGGAGCAATAATAGACATTGATCAAAAAATTGACAATATGCTAAAAGCCATCCCTCTAGATCTTTTTGGTTTTAGCGCTTTTCGTGATGACGAGAGGGAAGAAAAGTTTAATGTAAGTGGAATAAATATAAAAGAAACGAATGCTACAAATATAACACCTTTATTTTTAGGACAAAATACATTTAACAACGCTTCAGATTTAGAACAAACATATAATACTAGTGAGTTTAGTCAATCCATTACTCAAGAAACATCTACCACAACACAGTTAGGATTTAATGCTTCAACAACTGCAGGAGGAAAAGCAGGCATACCTTTTGTAGCTGAGGGTGAAGTATCAGCTACACTTGAATTTAATTATTCTCACACAGGTACAGACACTTCAAGTACAACTAACACTATTACAGCACCTTCACAATCTGTTAAAGTGCCGGCACATAAAATATACAAAGCTGAAGTTTATTTTGAAAAGAAAAAAACTTCAGGTCAAGTAGAAATGTATGCTGACATTCTGACACATGCAAACCAAGGACGTAACCGCATGACTATAGGCGAAGCTCTAGATAAAACAAAAAATAAATATGGCTTAATTAAATCACCTAATGATCCAGATCAAGTTCGTGCAAAAGGAAATGGTCATTTCACTATTGAATATGGTACAAACTTAATAGTAAAAACATATGATATAACATCAGGTCAAAAATCAGCAAAATTAATAGATACAAAAACAATTTCTTTAAAATAAAAAATAATTATTAAAAAGTACGAAGTCTATTAATATTAATAGACTTCGCATCAAACACTAAATAGCAATCTTTGAATTAATAACATTGATAAGAAGACATTGCGTATATTTTTACAGTATTATACTAGCAAAAATAAGAAAGGGTCTGCTCAAACTTAAGCAGACCCTTTTCCTACTTGGAGTACAGACAGCAAAACGGAAAAATTGCACGTTAAATCTTTAAACCTTGATATTCTTTGGTGGGAATGGAATTATTACTGAAAATGATCCAGTAGAACAAGAAAAACGTATTAAGTATAAAGATCTCGTTGCTTATGCAGTCATTTTTCAAGATGGTATTGCTATAACTATGATTTTATGAGACCTCAAAACAGAGGGATATCGATTCTCACGAGAAAATCTGGTGATGTTAAGCCCATATATGACGAAGCATCTAAAACGTTTTGGCGATTATGTGATTGATTTACAAAACATTCCGTAACCAATAGAAGAGAATATAGCTGTATAAAAGATAAACAGGTCAATCGTCGGAAATAAATTCCAGTCTATAACCCATATTTACACGTATCTCGGCTGAACCCCTATATACCCATCCAAGTATTATTTTTCCTAATGAATAATTGGTATATTCTGTCTTAATCCGCCTTTTCGTGGGATGGGCAAAAACACCCAAACTACAATTTTAAGCTGATTATTCTCTTCTTTGCAGGAATTCCTACTAGTGTGAAATTATCCTAGGAGTGATGCGGAATGTGAAATTTCAGTTACCGAATTTTTTAGATTCTAATTCTCTCCAAAATACAACATAACGATGAAGGGCTTCTATGCTTTTTAATCCTAGGTATCGTTGTATTTCTAATGGTTTCATACCTTTCTGTAAAGAGTTTAGTATCCAACGATTCCGTAACATCGTAGCCGTTACATGGATACCTGCGCGCTTTATTTCCTTCTGTAACATTCTTTGTATAGCGATTTTTGTTAATGCTGCAGGCGCATCTTCGCTATAATCCCAACGGAAAGTCTGAGGTGCGAAATCAAATGCGACAAAAAGAGGATCGTTACTCTGGTGTCTTGGCCGGATACTTTCTGGAATGTCATATATATAATCCATAATTAGTTTTTGGTCCTCTTTTAATAACGTAATAGGGCGTTTGT
This sequence comes from Bacillus cereus group sp. BfR-BA-01347, assembly GCF_022663835.1. Lineage (NCBI taxonomy): Bacteria > Bacillati > Bacillota > Bacilli > Caryophanales > Bacillaceae > Bacillus > Bacillus cereus group sp. BfR-BA-01347. Next base: position 5,896 of record NZ_JAKUGG010000031.1, read on the forward strand.
GAGCGCTGGTTTGTCCAGGAGTAATAATACCTTCAGTGAGTTTTAAATCTCGCATGGAAAGTGTACTGATATCCTGGATAGATAAACCATACTGGATCATAAAACGGATTAAAAGTATGTTTCGGTTTAAAATATGTACTCTTCCGGAAGATTGGTATTCACTCAATCCTTCTAAACTTTGTATCGTTTTCATAAGCTTTTTTATTTCTTTATCTGAAGCGAAATTTTTAGCTGTAAGAGGTGTTGGTGTTATATCACTCTTGAGATCAGCTGTAGACCCATGGAATTGTAAGTAATTAATGACCACGCCTTTAATTCTTTTAATGTTACTTGCAGAAGACTTACGCTCTTTTTGTAGCTTGTTTAAGAATTTGTATAGTGCATTTGCATCAAATTGGTAAAAAACATCTTGTGAAGGCTCTGAGAAGCGTTCGCTGATCCAGGCAATGAATAGGGATAAATCGTATTTGTATCGATTTACTGTAGAGTTTTTGCGCCCTGAGGTGAGAAGAAAACTCAAGAAAGCATCAACAGTATCTTGCCAATTCATTTTTCAAACCCCACTTTCATAAAAATCGTGTACCGCAATTATAATATATAAAATAGACACCAGCAATAGGGGTTTCTCGTCTTTGTACTTTGTTGTTTTCATAAGAAGGAATCGTTGCTGTATCCTTTTGAGAGGCTTTACATTCAACAATGCATTCCCTATTCTTCGCTTTTTTCTGTCAAAAAAACGGAAATTTTGCGGTTTCTACGTTAAAACAAAAGCAACACTTATAAATCTTAATTTTTAGTAAAAGTTCTTCCTTAAATCATTAAAAATAAGAACGGAAACAGAAGTATGATTTTAAACCGTTCGATCGTTTTGTAGGTGAAACGTGTGCAAATCTGTGCTAATTCAATAGAAGTAACAAAGGGGATTAGTGACTTCGTATTAACGGTGTTATAATGGTGCTACAATGCATTAATAATGCTGTTATGAAGGGAGGGAATTTCGATGGACTTCGGAAAATTTTCGGGACAAGTTAGTAAGGAATTAGATGTGAATGGAAATACTTTACGTGTTTGGTGTTTAGAACTAGAAAATGCTGGATATAAGTTCGAACGGAATAATCGCCAACAACGGATCTATTATGAACATGATATTGCGATCCTTAAAGAAATGAAGGTTTTAATGGCGGACGGAACAAGAACCTTACAAGAAGCGATATCCATATTATTAGAATCATCTCTTTCTGTAGTCGACGATAATGCACTAACGCATACCGTTAACGATAATGATGGTAGTGAAGTAACGCCATTACAACGCAATAATAACGCCGTTGGAGTTGCTTATGCTCTCTTAGAACAAACAAATGAAAAAGTGGCAGAATTGATAAAACAACAACAAACTATCGCTCTACAAAATCAAGAGATTTTAAATGTTATCCATAAAGACAACGAAGAAAAACAACTAGTTATTCAAGCTGTCTTTGAAAAACAACAACAAATCATCGAACAGCAACAAGATATACATTTACAGAATCAGAGCATAACAAAAATGTATTTAGATGAACGCGAAGAGAAATTGAAGGAAAGACAAGAAAAAAATGAACTGAAAGAACAATTCTCTGTTATGCAAGAAAAAATGAACGAAATGCTAGAGTTCGTTCATCAGCAAAGTGAAGAAAAAAGCAAATCATTCTTTAGTAAGTTTTTCTCCAAAAAATCTAAACTTTAATCTACTTTAAATCACCTTCTGGACCATGACATGAGATGCTCATGCAAACGATTATGAGTTTGCATGTAGTTAAAAAGATGTTGGGTATATAGGTAAAAAACAGTGAGTGTCTGTCAATCAAAGTAAAAAAGCTCCCGTGCAATCGAGAGCTTTTTTACTTATCAACCACTGACTAAATTCATTGTCACAAATCAGATTAAGCTTCCCATAGTTTAAAAGTATTTACAACATTGTTTAATTCGTATTTTTTTACAAAATTCCATAAATAATCGTAAACAGATTGCCCATCTTCAATCGGGGACTCGCCTACAAGAGATGCCATAAGTTCAATTTTCCCCATAATATTATGGAACTTTAGCCAATATCTCTCTCCCGATTCATCCATTTCTAATTTTAAAAAATCGTTGATTAAATCCGTAAAGATACTGTTTATCGACTCTGAAGTGAGTGTAATTGTTTGAAACTCCATTATTATCCCCCTTTTCAATTGTAAATAATGGCGATTCTTAAGTGAATTCGCCGAATAATCTAATAATTATTCCTCAAAAAAATAAGGAATAGCTGGATTCCCTATTTTCTATATATAAAATTTTTTTACTCACAATCAATTTTTAAGCGTATGGATCATCTTCTAAATCTTCAATTTGGCTCCATGCCTTATGTTCCACTTCTCCTTGGGATTCTTTTAGGGAATCCCCTGTCTTCGCTTCTTCTTCGCTTGCTCGAACAACGGATTCCTCTTGAACTTCTGGAATACTTAACGTTGATTTTTCAACAGTTTCTGGAGCAATTACCGGTAATGGCTTCGCTCCATTTTCCATTGCAAAAGTATACTTTCGAGGTAAAATTTCTGAAACATCAACATTTCCAATTTGTTTATAAAGTTGCTGTGTTGCATACAGAAAGAACATTGTAAGGTCACTTTGTTTATTGATAAAATCTAGCATTTCTGGAGAAACGTCTTTTTTCAGATAGACGTTTAATCTATCTCCACTTTTATACAATTTTCGATTCATTATTTTTCACCAGCTGTTGTAGCTAACGCTTTTTCTTTTAACTCTTCAAATCGTGGTGAGCAAGTATATACAAGTAATCCTTTAGCATTTACAAAAATAGGATCTTTCAAGAAAATCACGTTTGTTAAACGTCCTTTTCTCGCCAAGATTTCTTGTAAACTCTCTTTAATGATAGCTGATCCACCACCGTAAATAAACACATATGGATCATCTTTCATATCATCTATTTTGTTAATAAGGTCTGTAGCAACTCTATTAGCTAATCCTATTAAAGCCCCTTTTGAAACCGTTTTGAGCCTGATATGACGTGGGTGTTCAGAATCTAGATATATAGAATTGAATTCCGCAATACTATCGATTGTCTTTTGTTTGTTCTCTTGATTCCAAACAGTCATGATGTCTAATAAAGTTTCTTTCACACCATATGGTAATCCTTTACTTAATTTGTGTTTAAAACTAACACCTTGAGAAACTACTTCTTCTGTAGTACCTGCACCAATATCAAACGATAACAATGTTTTGTTAACAAAATCAACTTCCATTGTCTTTTTCTCATTATCCGACACTTCAACTTTTCGTTTGTTTACCGTTCCATCTACATCATATACAATACTCCATGCTCCCGCTGCTGCTTCCGGTAAACACTTGCAATACTCAACTTCAATATTAACTGTTACCTCACGTCCGCTAGGATGATGGTATGTAACTTTATGACGATCCATGTAGCGATTCGCCAATTGTTGAGCTTTTTCTGGAGTAATAGTTGCAACTGGAAGCGCTACTCCAAGATCATAAGTGACATCAATTTTATCTGTATCAGGTTGGTTTTTCATTGCTCCAATTGCTAATCCGGCTAATGTCACAATAGTAACAAGATCATCATTGGACTTATCGGATTTTTTCTCCATTTCAATACCTGATAGTCCTTCCTCTAACACCATTTCTCCAATTACATATCGTAAACCATTTTCCTTTAATGCTGGAGAGCTGATAGTAATATCTATATTTTTTTCTAACTCCGAAACTGGAATGTCTTCTTCAGTAACAATTCCAGTCGATGGTCCAACATAATGTGAATAAATACTTGGAATAAATAAAGGTTTTTGCCCTTGAATGATTAATTTTAAACCGCTATTACCTGTATCCGCACCTGCTTTTAAAACTGTCATATGTAAAACCTCCTAAAGTATCTTTGTTTTATTTCTTAGTTTCATTATAATACCAATTTTAATACAAGTCAATACAAGTCAATACAAGTCAATACATTTTTTGTATTGACTTGTATTGACTTGTATTGAGGGATATTGAGTTGTATTGACTTTTATTTCATAAATACATATCTAAAACTTTGAAAAGTTCAGCAAAAAAGAGGTTTTATTTTCGTTCGTGCGAGCTCCTAATCATCTCCGCATACTGTTTGTATGCGGATTATTTAAAAAGCGTTAAAAACGAATATAGACACCTTAAAACGTTTGATAGATTTCAACACTTACTTCCATAGTCTTCAATAAAACAAAAAAGTCCTGTGTGATGATTGTTTGCAATTATCACACAGGACTTTTTTAGATTCCAATTTTAACTGTTGGATCATTCAAATCCGCATAAATTTTTCCGAATGGTGCTTCCTTCATTTCATGATACGTTGTGATATAGATATCATAACGTTGTTTTTTAACCATCTGGCCATTTTGTTCAACTTCATATAATGGTGGTTGTGCCGCATCTTTTAGATGCCTTAATAGTTCTTTCTTCCTGGATTCATCTCTTGCTATAAATATCAATTTCCAAAAGTTAACGGGATAATCAAATCCAACATGCACGTCATACGCCTTCAACATTTCTTCTCCCCGTTGAAAGAAATCATTATAACGAAGGACTTTTTTTAACACAACGTCCTTTGAGGCATAAGAACGTTCCATTTCTAACATAAGACCAGCTCGCACCATGTCATTTGTTTTTGGTCCAACTATGGCAATTCCATCCGGCCGTAAAATATCTTTTGGACTTTTAGTATAGCGGTACGTAGCCCTTGCCTCATTGATCCATTCTTTATAATCGTATCGTTCATCCGTTTTTGACGCTAAAGCCATTGAACATTCTATATGACCTAACATAAGACTATGATACACAAATGTCGGAACTCGCTTACTCCATTTACTATTCCAATGTACTTCACCAATTAATTCCTCTGCCATTTCCACACCGTATTTATCTAACGTATAAACACCAAACGGCCTACGACTTTTAGTTTCAACATTTTTAACAGTTGCTGGGACAATCATACTTCTTTTTATATAACCATTGTCCTCTAATCTTTTTAAGCGTTGGTATACAGTAACTTTAGCAAATCCGCTATAACACATCTTCCAAATATACTCAAAATCAACATAGATATGGCGATGTATATCTACAAATAATTTAAAGTCCTCTTCCGAAAATATAACATGCCCCATTACAATCAATTCCCTTCTCTAAAACAAGCTATCTCTTACTATCGGTTGTTTCTCTTCCTGTCCATCTACTAAATTTGGTTCTTGCTCAAATACAGCTACAGGAACTGTTCCTCCTTCATTTGTGGTACTTCCTTCAGCTCTATTCACTCCTTCTTCTAATGTAAAAATAGAGTCTTTACTTAGATTCACATATGGTTGAGGTTGAACTTTTTCTGTATCTGAAGATGAAACTGTGAACGGTAAATCCCAATCACTCTCACGTTCTGAATTTCCTTCTACATCAAATATATATTCTTGCGTCACAATATCTTCATTTGTTCCCATGTCTCCAGTATGCTTATAGTCTTCTTCCTCTAAGACAAGAATAGAACCTTGTGATTGTTCAGCCTTTTGGAGTTGGATTGCTTTTTTCTCTTCTTTCTGTAGCTTGATCGCTGATTTTCCATACAAGAACATACTAATCTCATTATCTATTTCATCCGCATGTTTCCCTCTTTGTTCCAGTTCTTTCATTTTAGCTTTTGTCCATGTATCAGCTTCAGCTTGCTTCTGTTTGTCCCCATATGTTGCTACTTCACCATTTGGTAAATACTTATCAAGTGGTGGAACATTGACAGTACACCATATATCCTGTTCTTGGCCACTTACTACACCTTGTGTCTGAATAGCTACAACACGAGGGGGGAGGTTTTGTAAATAATAGGCACTAAATTGTCCTTGTGTGATTTTTTCCAATTCGTTCGCACCCGATGATCCTTGCTTACAAATAAAGAAATTCGCGCTTATGTCTTTTAAAGCAAGAGTAAGCTCTCTATCTAGCTGATCCATACTTTGTGTAATCATCCATAAAGCTACACCAAGAGAACGTAATTCCGCTATGATCGTAGGTAATATAGGCACTTTCACTTTATGACCTTCATCAATAAAGGTACAGTGTGTTCTATTTACATCTTTTCGTTTCTTAGAAAGCTCATAATACTTGTTCATAATATAATTGACTGTTAAATCAATATCCATCTTACTCATGCCAGAAAGATCAAAGAAAACCAAATGTCCTTCATCCATCCATTTGCAAATGTCTAGGCTAAATCCGGTTTGACCATACATTCGTTTTAAATACACTGTATTTCTAAAGATATCTAAACGATTCAAAATCGCTTGTTTACTATCTTCTAACGTGGTATCCACTTCATTTTTCCAAAAGTTCAGATAGTATTGTGTATCTGGTCCCTCTAAATTTGCAATGACACGTTCCCTAAATAATTCATCACTTAGAAACTTACCTACACTTAAAATCGTGTGTTCTTGCTCTCGATCGCATAAAAGCGTCCCGATAATTGCTTTTAATAATCGTTCTGTTTGTTGCGCATGACCAGGTATTGTATGTTTAATTAGTGTCATAACAGAATCAACAACACTTTGTATATCTTCACCCTCAAAACGGTGCATTAAGTTCAATGCTGGAGGGTGCTCTGTATCCCGGAAACGAATATAATGTATTTTGCTCCAATCAACTTTTTTCCCTTCCTGTTCCGCTTTCAAAAGACGATTTAACATAACAAATGACAATTCTGGTTTTGGATCAAATAAAGTAAATCCATCGGCATTTTCTTTTCCTTCCAGAACTTGATCGATAATACTTTGTAATACACGTGCTGCAATGGTACTTTTCCCTGATCCTGTACCACCTGTAATACTACCGTGTTTACGAAATTGCACGGATGGAATTGCAACTTCACGCTCTGTAAAGTAAGGGTGTTTTAAATACCCAATTGTAAGACCTGTTTGTAAAACTTTTGGTGGTAATAATTCCTCACCACTTTTCAAATACACAATCTTTTCTTCTTTTAAATTGTTAGACTCACTCTTGATATTAGGTAAATGTAAGACATTCAAGAGTTCTGATCCTGTCCACATCATGTTTCCATACTTCGGCTTTGGAACAGCTGGAATGACGTTCTTTCTTTTTTTCTTATAACGTAATTCATTGGTACTGGCCATAATACTTTCCACCATATGACCTAAATGTTTAATCGCGTCAACACCCTCATACTTTTCACTTGCAAACGATACAGCAACCTGAAAAGTAACTTCACTACCAGAAACACGATCTTTTAAAGCCTTCAGCTGTTTATCTTCAAATACGTCTAATCCTTGCCCTTTCTTTTGCTTTCGCAACTCTTTTTCAGCATTTCTAATATTCTTTTTTAATTTATAACCATTGTCTGGAGAAAACGAAACATCTACCCATGTTTCTTCTGCAATGTTATTCATCAGCTGAAAAAGTATATCTTTTTTATATGTCGCTAAAGGGAGCATGGCTTTCCAGTCTTTTTTTACAAAAACAAGACGACCACCTACAGCTTTTTTTGAGGGGAAAGGGACTTCCTCCATGCTTTGCGGGTATATTTCAGCATGTGTATATCTACTTTGAAACGCATTAATAATTTGTTTAATCCCATCTTTTGGTCCACCTACATAGATACGAACTTTGGAGAGTTCATCCTCTTTTGGTCTGTACATCATCATTCGGTACCAATCGCGCCCCTTACATAATCTTTGTAATGGTTTTCGCTTAGATCGATGAACTTCTTGAATCATTTGGTTTAATGCATCCACATCCTTCGATTGAAAATCTGATTCATGTGGAATGATTAACGCATATTGATAATTTTTTCTTTCTAATCGTGTCAAAGTTATTTTTCGAATGATGTTTAAAACAAAAAGTACAATCATACTCCAAAATAAAATCTTGAATCCGAAAACAAGATCCGGAATAAATTCTTTGACCTTTAAAATAATTTTGTCTCGAAAATAATATGCACCACCAGCTACTACAACTAAACCAAGTTCAATTGGATGTTTCTTGATTAAAGTATCCAAGGTCTTTTCTAATTCTCGTGAAAATTTGTCTTGTGACATATGGGGTCTCCTCCTTGCTTTGATGATATGGAGGGACGGACAGTATGCAGGAGTAATAGAGTGTTTGGGTAGTAGGGGAATAGAGTCCATATAGAGTGACAATATACATAGAGCTATACCGTGAAATGCGAATGAACAGACGATACGGCCATATATAGGATGACATGAATAGACAGATACCCGCCGCCCCCACATATGCAGTTTTAAAGATTTCTTTGGCTTGTTATAGTTTATGATACTTCGTAGTCATAACTAAAACAAGAAGAGTTTGGAAAATTATACGTATTTTTAACAATTTTCATTGTATTCGCTTACATCCCTGATAAATATGACATAAAGCCGACTTTTTCGGAACATAATATCCCATAATTGAAGCAAAATCTTATATGGACTTATTATATGTTATTTATGATCCATTTATGGATTATTGAATGAGTTATTATGTGTTTTTTTATACACACTAGATTTTTAAATTGATAGATATGTATATATTTTTACGTAATACAGATGGTGAACAAATAAATAGGTTTTTACGCCCAATGTTCGGTTTTAGAAAGATAAAAGAAAATGGCCAAGAATTTTGTAAGATGATCTATTCATTAAAATTTCTTCATTTTTTTAAGTATAAAGAACAATTATAAGTATGAATTTCAATACTAAAAATAAAATAGATCAAATACATATATAAAGTAATCAAATAAATATATAGACGCATGACGAAATCTGAAATCCATTGGGGGAGTAAGAGGAGTGGACCGTACTTAAAAATTATATCGAAATATTAACAACACACAAAAAATCAACCCAATAATTAACAATACACAAAGTTAATTACATGTTATTCTTCATACTCACAAAAGAGTTATCCACTTATCCACAATACACAATCACTGTATCGTATTCTGGAAAAAGTGGATACAACAAAAAAACAGTAGAGATTGAAGCAGATCTCCACTGTTTTTTTGTTCTTAAACTAGAAATAGAGTTTTATATATAACGCAGCCATGACAAATAGCCTTGTCCTTTTAGATTTTTTTGAACAAGGCTCATAATATATTTGTTTTTTAAAATTAACTATGACGTAATGCGTCCGGTACGTCTATGTCATTAGATATTAGATTTCCGATGATTTCAAGACGTGTATCATCATCTAAGTATCTCTCATTCCATTCTGTGAGAGATTCACGCAATTTTGCGCGTATAAATCCACCAATAGAGTTTATTTTTTTCTTCGTTTTCACTACATACTCCTGGAATTGATCCAATGCGTAGGTCATGGAGTATGTCATTAAGTTTTTTTGTAGTTTAGGGTTGTACACAAATGCAGCAATTTTTGATATTTCATTCTTAAATGCAACATGAATATCTTTACGATCTTTGCTTGTTAAAGATACATGAGCTGTATTAAGGCGAGATATTGCTTCTTTACGCATTTTTGCTTCAGCTTGTCTGAATTTTGCACGGTCATTTTCAACAACACAAGCTGGATTCATTCTAACTTCAAAATTTATAATTACAATTTGTTGTATTTTCTTACGAATTCTCGTTATACGTGCTTCCCGTGGGTTTCGTACTTTCTCTGAAATAACTTTAAAATCAAAAATAGGTGCAATAATATCTAAATACTGGCGAACCTTTTTTGCACTTCGACCAAGACGAACTTTTAAAGTCTTCATAGCACGAGTTAATGTGTAATCTTCAACAGAATATTTATTTCTATCTTTGTCCAGGGCACGTGTAAAAGCATTAATTAAATTTAAAAGCTCAATAATGCCTTTATTATCCCGATGTGTTACTAATTCTTTTAAAATAGAAGTCTCTAATAAATAATTAGGAAGACGGCAATATGATAGTTTTTGTGTTTTGTCTGTAGATTCTTTTGCGGTACGATTTAACCTATCATAGTTACAAATTTTATAATGAGGAATCTTCCCACCAACAAGAATTTCTTCCACTAATCCTTCAGTTTGTAAAATTTGAAAGCCAGTATGAATAGTAGAATAGGGAATACCAGATGCCTTTTCTAGCTCTTTTAATACAAAATTTCTAGGTAATATCCCTAAATCATCTACTTTGAAATGAAGTAATATGTAAGTAGCTAAAGCAGAAGCGGGCAAAGCATAGTCTTTGAGTTTGCTATTATCAGTTAGAAACTTACGACTTTCATCAAAAAACTTTGGCCCATGCATGAGGAATTGCTGTTCTTTTTTCTTTTTTTCTGTGAATTTCATATTTGTTCTGTGTGCTATTTGATCTACATCGATGCCACTTGTGAAATCTGTAGCAACTACGTTTTCAAATCCTAACATAGAAAAAACCTCCTATAATTTCCACCGGAAAAAAAGAGGTTTTTGTTCACTTTATATATACGGTATGATATACTTTAGGTATCAATTATATAAGTGAAAAAACCCTCCTACCGTTTTAGGAGTTTTTAATTGGGAAGTCGCCAAACTTTGAACCAATTAAAAACTAATGCCGGTGGGTTTTTTTATTTTATAAAAAATATTTTGTTTTTCTTTAAAAATAGTTTCTCTTTATATATTAAATGGTTAGCAAAAGAATATCAATCCCTTTAAGCGTGTTTTGTTATCCTCTTTGTGAAAAGCCTTCAATTTCTTATATAGAATTGAAGGCTTTTTTCAAAAAAAACTTGAGAAATATAGAATCGCATATACAATTGTGGGAGCTTTATACATAAATAGTAATTATTTGTGTTAAAATGAGACTAATTACTGGTAATATAAAGCATACAATGGGGTGTAATGCAATTAATAGGCAATTCTCATCATTTTTAATACATTATAGTATAAACATGTTAAAAAATACTATTTAAAAGATATATTGATAGTTAATGTGATTAAAATTTTTTAATTGAATTAATGGTGAGACGTAGGTCTAGGGGGTAAGGAGGGAACGTTACATTGAGAGACTTAATGCAAACTTTGTTAGAAATCAAGAGAGATAAAAAAATAAGTAGTAGAGAACTTGCTAAAAGCATTGGGAGTAGTAAGACGACTATTGATAATGGACTTCGGGGTAAAACAGATGAATTTAAGTTTGAAGTTTTTTTAAAGTTAGTCCATTCTCTTTGTGATAGTTCAAGTGAACAAAGAGAACTGATACATAGGTATATTCTCGCGTGTAAAACACCTTTAAACATTAGAAAAGCGCTTTGTTATTGCCATGCTATGGGTGAATATGAATTATTAAATGAGATAATTCAAAAGCATAGTGATAAAAAAGAGATAAAAAAATATATAGATGTTTATAAAATTCAAAATAAGAGGAATCAGAATATTGCGAGAGGTAAAAGCCTTCTTGATGAGATAGAAGAACAAGATTTCTCTTCTGATACAGATTGCCAAGTGTGCTTGAAAGTTTTAAATATGGAAGCAATGTATGATATACAGAATTATAATGCTATTATTCCAATTGCAGAACGTACAAAGACTTTGCTGGATGAATTAAATTCAGGGTATATAAAATCTTGTTTAGAAATGAAATATAAAGAGCGTTTAGCTTATATATATTTATTAAAAAATGATTTAAAAAAATGTCGTGATGTGTGTATGGAAATTATAAATTCAGAAATGGATATTACTATTATTAAGGCTACAGCATGGTGTTGCTTAGGTGAGAGTTATACGTTTGAAGATCCATTGAAAAGTGCAAAGTATATAAAGAAAGCAATAGCTTTGTGTGAAGAATGTGAAGTGCCGAAAAAGGTTCAAAAGTTTCGTGCGTTTCATACTACCTTAGCTCATTTGTATATTGAAAATGGCATGAGTTTAGATGAAATTCGATTTGATTTAATACATATATCAGAAAAGGCCTATTTTGAATGTATGCATGGGGATTATAATAAGGGGATAAAATTATATGAGCAGATGAAAATCGAATTTAAAGAATTTTCGGCCTTTCAACAATATTCTTATTCTAAGGTCAATAATGATATAATAGGTTTGAAAAAAGCTTTAGAGTCATTTGAGCTAATGGGGAATATTTTTTATGCACAATACGTTAAGAAAGAGCTACTAAAAGAAGAGGTGACCGTACATGAATAAGTTCGTTGCCGTGTTGTTATCCACGGTAGTAATCTGTACATTAATTTTTCAAAGTGATTTACTAGGCTCAAAACAAAATAAATCAGCAAATGCAAGCCAGACAATGGTGTGCAAAATGACTGACCCTGGAGGCGGTTAATCCCGTTTTCCTGAAAAAGACGCTACTAATCAGTAGCGTCTTTCGTGCTTTAATGGGGTGGTTCATTATTAATAATGAAAGAAATTTCGTGCCAAAATAATAATAATAATATGTATTCAATATAAAAACTGGGGGTAATTGTATGCAAATTAATGAAAAATGGTTCTATGAAATGATTGATAAAAATAATCAAATTTTAGATATTTATCGTGAACTATTAGTTCTTTTACAAAATACTAATGAAAACAAATCATAGCTCTTATTTATCTTTTAATTTATTTCTAGTTTCAATTCTATGTGTTAAATATTTTGCGTACTCTATCAATTCATTTTCAAGAAATGCTTTATCCTTATCCGGCACGTTTTTATAACTCTCATATAAATCTTGTGCTAGACGATCCACGATAACCTTTCTATCTTCAATTTTTAGGGCTTCATTATCACTAATTTTATGATTTAGGAGTCTGTCAGTGCTAACATTAAAATAAATAGACAACTTTTGTAACATTTCAAAACTTGGTTCTTTACGTCCATGTTCCCAATTGGAAACAGTGCTACTGGCAACGCCTAAATCTTGCCCTAATTCTTTCATGTTTAACCCTTTAAGTGTTCTTAAAAGTCTCACGTTTTCTCCGAAATAATTTGGTATCATCTATATCACTCCTAATAGTATTTTATACCATAAAATAATTCTTGAAATTAATACTAAATTCACCGAAGGGATAAAAAATTATCCTTTTGGGGTTGTTTTTCGGCAGAATGCCGAATATAATGTAATTAAGGAGGTGAAAAAAATGGTAACAGAAAGTAAAACAAACCTACGTAAATGTAGAGAATCTAAAGGTTTTACAATTGCTGATGTTTCAAATGGAATACAAATTCCGAAAGGTACACTATACGACATTGAAATTGGGCGTCGTGGTATTAAAGTAGAAAAAGCTAAAAAGTTGGCAGACTTTTTAGGTGTACCAATCGAAAGTTTGTTTAATCCTACTTATTATTATGCCTGTAATGATACAGGATAATTGCTTGGTTTATGTATTTGTATTAGATTAAATTAGCAAAAAACCCTCTAATTATGTATTGTAAATGAAAACTCGGCAATTTGCCGAATAATATTCATAAAAATGCATAGTTAAATTATATATTCAAAATTCAGAATATTCTTTATATTTGTGGGGGTATTAGTAGTTTTACATGATCCTTGAAAATTAAATAAATATCAGAGGTGAACCAATGATTACAGCCATTCAACGTAGCAAACCTTATTTGAGCGTTTTAACCGTTCTTATGCTGTTGTTATCTATGTTCATACCGAATGTTGCTAGTGCGGATGTAGAAACCGCTGTTATGAATGCGGACGGCAGCCGTGTACAAATGTGGCATGAAAAGTATAACAATAAAGGTTGGGTCTATAATAAAGATCGCAAAATGTATGTTGAAACAGATTTGATTAAGATTGATGAATTCAACATTGCATATTGCTTAGAAATGATGTACACATCTCCGAATGGTCATGAACTTGAGCCAAAAGGGCGTCTAAGTGATGAACATTATAGGGTATTAACAAATGGGTATCCGAATAAGTCAAATGCTGAACTGGGAACAAGCAGCTGGCAAGAATCACATTTTGCAACCCAGGTAGCGCTTTGGATAGTAAATGGAGATTTACGTTATGATGGGATAGAGTTTAAGAATCCTAGAATTAAAACAGCTGTAGATAAAATTTTAAATGGTGCACGTAATGGTACAGAAATACAAGATTTGAGATTTGAAGTAACACCAGATCATCTTGTAGCAAACTCACAAGATGGATATAAACAAGCTGGTCCATTTGAAGTAAAAACAAATGGTAAAGGGAAGTTTGTTGTTGAAGCAGCCAATGCACCAGCAGGTACACACTTTGTTGATGCAGCAGGGAATGCAAAGAACGAATTTGAGACAGGAGAAAAATTCTTTGTTCGTGTTTCTGCGGATGCACCAACTGGCCAGTTTAATATCAAAGTAACTGGTAATCTAACAAAAACAGAAACTCTTTGGTATAAATCTCATAATCAAGGAATACAACACACAATGAATCTTGTTGTGTTAGAACAACATCCAATACGTGAAAATGCTCAAGTTTCTTGGATATCTGAGGGAATTATCGAGATCCACAAAACGGATGGAAACGGTAAAAACTTAGGTGGCGCTAAATTTAATGTCATGAATGCAAATGGTGATGTTGTTCGTCAAATCATAACTGACGATCAAGGAAGAGGAAGAGCGGAAGGTTTATGGTTTGAGGAATATACAGTAGTTGAAGTGGAAGCGCCTAAAGGCTATCTAAAAGATCCAACACCGAAAAAAGTAAAGGTGAATTCTAAAACACCTGTTTTGGATTTTGTTAACAAATTAGCAGAAGGTGAAGTAATCGTTAAAAAACTTGACGGTGATAACAAACCACTTGCGGGTGTAGAGTTCCAGATTTTAAATGAGAAAAATGAGGTAGTTCATACTTTAACAACAGATAACAATGGAATGGCTCAGGTAAAGAATCTTCCTTATGGGAAATATAAAATTGTTGAGAGTAAAGCTTTACCAGGCTATATTTCAGATAAAACGCCAAGAGAGTTTGTGATGAATGAAGATAAAGATTCTCATGAATTCCAATTCATTAATAACAAGATGAAAGGGTCTGTACAAATTTTCAAAACAGACGATCATAACAAACCACTTGCGGGTGTAGAATTTACACTATTTAAAGACGGCAAGGAGTATAAGAAAGTAACGACAAATAAGGAAGGTATTGCGGTTGTTGATAACTTACCTTATGGAAACTACGTTGTAAAAGAAACAAAAGGTCTTGAAGGATATATTCCTAGTAGTAAAGAGGAAAAATTCGAAGTAAAAGGAACAGATGACAAGTTTAAGTTTGTTTATGTGAATAAACAAATAAAAGGTTCTGCGAAAGTTACGAAGAACGATGACGCTGAAAAACCACTCGCTGGTGTAGAATTCAAGGTCTATAAAGATGGTAAAGAATATAAGACTATTGTTACGAATGACAAAGGCATCGCTGAATTAAAAGATTTACCTTATGGTAACTATACTGTAAAGGAATCTAAAGGATTAGAAGGGTATGTAACGGATAAAACAGAGAAACCTTTTGAAATCAAGCAAGACGGTGCTGTGTTTGAAGTAACGATAATGAATAAAAAAATTAAAGGTAGCATCGAAATTCATAAAAAAGACGACAGCAAGAAGCCACTTGCTGGAGTAGAATTTACGGTTTACGATGCAAAAACGAATAAAGCTGTTACGTCTGTTAAAACAGACGCAAAAGGAATTGCAGCTGTGAAAGATTTACCTTACGGAAAATACTATTTTCAGGAAACAAAAGGTCTTGAAGGATATGTGTATGATACAGGTAAAACAGACTTTGACATTAAAACATTAAACCAAAAACAGAAATATGATGTTGTAAATAAATTAATCAAAGGGAAAGTGCAAGTGACCAAAGTAAGCGATGAAAAGAAACCTCTTCAGGGAGTAGAATTTACAATTTACTCCGCAAAAGATAAAAAAGAAGTCGCTAAAATGGTAACAGATAAAAACGGGGTAGCTGTTTCAAAAGAGCTTCCTTATGGTGAGTATTACCTACTTGAAACAAAAACGGTAACAGGTCACGTGAAAGGCACGGAGAAACGCGAATTTAAAGTAAATAAAGATGGTCAATTGTTGAAGTACGATGTAATCAACAAAAAAATTAAGGGGAACATCGAAATCTTAAAAATCGATGAAGAATCGAAAAAGCCACTTGAAGGTGTAGAATTCGGTGTTTACGACCAAAATAACAAGGTAATAAAAATTGTGAAAACAGGAAAAGATGGCAAAACAAAAGTAGAAGGTTTAAGCTACGGCCACTACTACTTTAAAGAGCTGAAAACGATTGAAGGTTATGTAATCAATTCACAAAAGTTTGATTTCATGATTGAAGATCATGGGAAGACACTACCATTTGAAGTAACGAATAAATTTATCAAAGGAAATGTGAAACTTCTTAAAGTAGATGCAGAAAATCCGGAAGTAACAATTGAGGGCGCTGTATTTGAATTGAGAGGTTCTACAGATGAAGTTTTAGGTGAATATACTTCAAATAAAGATGGTGTAATCCAAATCGAAAATTTAGTATTTGGAAGCTATAAGTTAGTGGAAACGAAAGCTCCAAAAGGATTTGTTCTTGATTCAAAAGAAATTCCATTTGCAGTTAGTGAAGATGGACAGACGATTGAATTACAAAAAGAGAATCATAAAATATATGGGTCTTTAGAAATCACAAAAGTTGATATGGTAGACGGTATGGAATTACCAGGTGCTAAATTTGAAGTTTTTGAAAAAGAAACAGGTAAGAAAATAGTTGAAAAAGTGACTGATGAAAAAGGTAAGGCCATATTCGAAAAATTGCCTGCTGGTGACTACATGTTTAAAGAAACATTAGCGCCAGATGGTTATGTGCTATATGAAGCTGAAGTTGATTTTACAATTAAAGAGAATGGTGAGATCATTCGTCATACAATTGAAAATGAAAAAATCACAGGGTCTTTAGAAATCACAAAAGTTGATATGGCAGATGGTACGGAATTACCAGGCGCTAAATTCGAGTTATTCGATGAGAATAATAAGAAAATAGCTGAAAAAGTGACCGATGAAAAAGGTAAAGCAGTATTCCCGATGCTTCCGAAAGGGAAGTATAAGTTTAAGGAAACTGTAGCGCCAAATGGCTATGTGTTACATGAAGCTGAAGTGGAATTTGAAATTACAGAACATAACCAGATTATCCGTCACACAATTGAGAATGAAAAGGTGCCAACTCCAGAACAACCGAAAGAAGAGAAGCCAGCACCTAAACAACCAGAACAGCCTAAGCCAGAATTAACACCAGAACAACCAAAGCCAAAGGAAAAACATGTAATGGCAGCTACAGGTGGAGCGAAAACAGTTGGTCCATTAGTTGGATTAGGATTGATTGCTCTTGCAGGTGGATTATATGTACTTAAAAGACGGAATAAAGAGGCAGAAAAGAAAGCAGAGTAATCAAAGTTTATATAAGGAAGGAAAGGGAGCTATTTTAGAACTAGATAGTTCCCTTTTTCGTAGGGACAGTCAATGTAAGGAGAGGATGTCGGTGTTAGGAAAATACCGGTATATAGTTACTTTGCTTGTATTAATTCCTCTTTTACTCATAGCTTGTGCATTACAAGTATTAGGGGAGGAATATGGGGATGAATGACATTGTTATAGAAGTGTTTTTGAAAATGTTACTTATTTATTTGATAGGTTGTATTGGTGCTAGCTTTTTATGGAAAGTAAAAACCGATTAATTGGAAAGGAAAGATTATATGTACCTTTCACAAAAAGAAATTTTGATGCAGCGGATAGCAGAAAATGATATTCGTATTGAGGAAAGTTTTAAACAAGCTGTTTTGTGTGTCGAACATGGCGGTGTAACGAAATATAGCTTTAACAAACGTGTAGAGAATGGGAAAGAAATCGGAGTGGGTGGTGTTATTACAATTCCTCAATTTTGTGAGGAAAATGACACCGTACAAGCAATTGATTTAGCTTGGGCATTAGCTGGATATGAAATGTTCGTAAACCCAGGAAGAAAGAACAAATTAATATTAGAACTCTTCGGAAGAAATTCTTACCTGTATCAAAAGGCACTATGGGAAAAAGCTGAAGAAATTTGCATACGTGAAGGCTTTATGGATTCATACCTTCAATGGTATTGGAAAGGGAGGTCCGAAGTAACGTGTTCGAAAGAAAAAGAAAGTTTCCGTCAAGAATTTGAAGATCGTCGAAATCTTCTTTTACAAAAACGAAAAGAACACTCTTTAAATGAATTTATGTCTAGTTTTGGCTTCATTAAGCAACTTGTAAGAAGCTATTTTATTCTATTGTTCCTCCTATTGTTTGGAGCACTTTTAGATAAGAATGGTATGTCTGTACCACTTTTTGAAGGTTTAGGCGAAATGACATTTCTACAAATTGTAGCGATGACTAATATGCCGTATTCTTTGTATCTAATCTTGTTGTGTGGATTGCATATTACAAAACGAGTGTGGGGTAATGAAAAATTATGAAGAGAATTAGGCATTCCATTGATGATCCCTTAGCTTTTGCAAAAGGATGTAAATATGCTCTTACTCTCGCATTTCTATTTTGGCAAGTAATTGGTGTTATGTGTTATGTAGCTATAAAACTAGTTTTATAGGTTAGGAACGTTAATAGAAAGGGGAATATTTATGGCAAAGGTAACATTGAAAATTGAAGAAACATTGAAGTTTGCTGATGAAGTTGTTGTAGATGTACCAGAAACATTAACAGAAGATCAACTTCAGGACGTTTTAAATAAAGTGGAACAAGAATGTGGGGATGCTTCATCAAAAGATGTTGCATTCAACTTGAAGGAGAAATATGGTTTTCAAATTGTTGGGCAAAGCTATAGTTTTCCAGACGCACCATCCAGTCATGAGTTGGAGATTGTAGCGGCTAATTATGAAAGTGAAAATAGCGCTAAGAAACAAAATGAGGTGTAAACATGGATAAGTTAAATGAAAGAATACTCGTCGATAAAATTTTAGATCAGTTTGAATTGGCGATCACTTCAGTAGCAAATAAGTTTGCAAAGCAATCCATTGATAAAGAGGCAGCTCAAAAAGAATTAGAAGTATTGAAAGGTTTAAGTCAGGGCGTTTTTAACATACTTCATCCAATTCATGCAGAAAAAACAATGAGTGTATATGGATTGTTCGAAAAGGTAGAAAAGGTACTGGATCTGGATGGTGAAACGCTAGATAACCTTGTGAAAGGAGAAGGTATGTGACTTCAATCTCGTTGTATTTGAAGTATTTGTTGTATTCTCAATTTCCTTATGTTGAAGGCGTCTTATTTGCGTGTTTCTTAGCATCCACACTCAGTATGGTAAAAACAAAAATGAAAAGATTCTTTTCTGTATTAGTAGTAATTACAGTCGTTTTGGCTGTTTACTTTATCCTGAAGTTGGCTAAATTCCTGGTTTAATCCTTATTTGTAAATGTACCAGGAGTATTGAAAGTGAGTTGAAGTAAAGATGTTTAAGTTTGTTGCTTCATTCATGGTTACAGTTTTTGTACTTGTAACGTATTCGGATTGGATATTTGCAAATGTTCCAGGGGCACAAGAAGCGTGGGAATGGACAAAGATTAAAGTCACAGGAATATACCAGAGTTACGGAATGGGTGGCGTTGCAGCCTTACTTATAGTCGTACTAGGTGTAATTAGTTTAGTAAGGGATGAAGAGGAAGGAAGGTGATAGGGTGAACGTCTTAGAGAGTATACGTAATTTTAAGGGGAAAACAGCTGAAATCATAGCCGAAAATAAACCCCATCGACGTCAAAAAGAGAAACGTACATTGCCTGTTGTTAAAAAAACAAACTTTGCAAAGGGCATTATATGGACTGTAATCATTTGTGTAAGCGCCAGTGGTGTTTTGGGCTTCATGCGTGCTCAAAACGCTCTAGGGAAGTCTAAGGGTGCTCAAGTAGCTGTAGCACAAATGAAAGAGGATATCATGAAGCAAAAAGAAGATGTGTATACAAGTCCTAAATTGGAAATGTACGCAAATAGATTTGTTGATGTGTATATCAATGTTCCGAAAGAAAATCGTGAAAAAAGACAAGAAGAACTTTCAAAACTATATGCAAAAGGTTTGAAAGTAGATGAACAAAAAGACTTTTCTGGTTATAGAAAATTAAATAACAAAGTTTTATACGATGTGAAATATAAGAAAGACTACGCTGTATTACAGTATAAGGTTGCCTATGAAAACATCAAAATTGATAAGGTAGAAGAATCACACCAACCTGATCCGGCGCAACCACCAATCCAACAGATGGTAGAAAAAGAACATAAGGTGGCGCATAACGCTATCTTGAATATACCAATTGGGGCAAAGGAAGGGAAATATGCTGTAGTTGAAAATCCTTATATGACAGCACCAGAAGAATTACAAGCAAAACGTTTAGATGCTGTTAATAACCCACTGGTAGATGAAGAAGAAATTGAGTTTGTGAAAAAAGACAAGTTAGAAAGATGGCTGAAAGAATTCTTTGCAAAATATGCGGATAGTAAGTCTGAAGACATGAAATATATGATGAAAGAACCAAAAGGCTTAAATGGTATTCAACAGTTTGTAAGAATTGATGATACAAAAGTGTATGCAGCGAAGCAAGAGGATGTATATATCGTTAAAACAAATGCAATTTTCAAAGAAAAAGAACTGGATTTAGAAAATAAAGAGGTTTATACATTAAAAGTTAAGTTGAAAGATGATAAATATTTCATAGAAAAAATGGAATACACATTAGGAGGAAATGAGTAATGTTGAATTCACAATTTATATTAGGAGCGGGATTACCAACTTTATCAAGATTTACGCAATGGGCATCTCAAGAGGGCGGAAACGCAGTTGTAATCATTTGTATTGCAATTTGTGTCGTCTGCTTATTTAGACAAAAATGGGGTAAGATGATTGGTTTCTTAGTTGTAGCAGCCTTCACGTTTGTAACAGTTGGAAATCCAAAAGGGATGTTAGGTTCGTTTAAAGGAATCATTGACATGTTCTTTGGTGGTTAATATGGCAGAAAAGGAAAATTACAATTTAAAACAGGTTTTTACACACCCCATTACAATTTATAAATTTGGGCGTTACACGTTACCGTTTGGTGTTCCGTTAGTTAGGCTTGTTGTGTCACTTGTGATTTTTCTCATCATGTTGATATTTAATAAATTCTTTATGGCCATTGGATCAATGGTTTCTGGATTATGGATTATTCTGTATACAGGTATCCCCTATCTTTTAGGGGGATACCTGGTACAGAAAAAGTATGATGGGAAGAAAATTGCGTATTATTTATATGATTTTAGTAATTACTTCTTTGGTGTATATCTTCCGAAAAGAAGATTTTGCAATGATGAAGTTGTAGAGTATATCGATCAAAAAGAAATTAGAATTGAGCCAATTTATATTGAAATAGAAGAACGTATAAACGAGGTTAAGAAGCGTCCTAATAGACGCATGCCACAAAAAGGAGAGTGAAATGAATGCAATTAAGAAGTCCATTTCGTGATGCCCATAAAAACCTCATGTTGACTGCTAAAGGAGATGTAATAGGGTTTTATAAGGCAACTCCTATTATGATTCCTGCAGCGGATTATGAGAAGGCAGAGGACTACAAAGCAAGTTTCGCAAGACTATTTGCTGAACTGCAAAAATATGAAGATATTCATTTGGAAATGTATCCATTGGATATGAATTTAAAAGAACGATTTGCAAGTTTAGAAAAAGATTTTGATCCTCAAACAAAGGATATTGCGAATTACTACAGTAACGAAACAATACAACTTTTAGAAGCAGAATTAGGTTCGGTAACAAAATATGAATTTATTTTAACAGTTAGGATTCGGAGTCATTTGCTATATGGAAGTGAAGATGTTACAGAGATTATAAAAAATGCTTTTGGTTCTGTGACGGACACGTTTGTGAATCTTTTAGGATGGGAAAAAACCATTTCTAAAGAGTTTTATGATCGGTTTGAAGAGTTGGAAAAAGAAGTGTTTCAAAAAGTACAGTCATACGGATTTAAACGTTTGACGAAAGATGAAGTGATTTATGTAAATAGATATAATTTCTTACGTGATATTCACCACTTAGTAGAAGAAGAAAAGAAAAAACGAGGAATTACGAATGTCACAGATTGTATCATTGATCCAACGGAAATGGGGTTTTTGAAGCTACAGAATGGCGATGGTAAGTGCATTATTGCGAATGTCGTTGTAGACGAATTTCCGATGAATATGGACGGTACACATCTATTTCATAGAGCGCAACAACTTCCTTTTCCTGTAGAGGTTCATGTGAAGGCGAAATATGTTGAAAAACATACTGCACTAAGAAAAATAAACATGGTGAAACAGCGGTTTAAAGAAACGGATAATGATCGATATGAAGCAGGAGAAGATCAAGATGATCATTTATCAAGTGGTTCATACGTCCTGAATAGAACGAAAAATCAGATTTCTAATGATAAATCCTATTTTATGAAGTGGGTTGCGGTTATTGTTGTACATGGGAAAACGAAAGCGCTTTGTAAAGAAAGAGCGCAAGCGGTGATTCGTCATATGAAGAGTGGCGATATAGAGTGTGTCAAACCCGTTGCCGATCAATTACAGCTGTTCTATAAGTTTTTACATGGTCAGCCTTTAGAATTTGAAAAGAATTGGGTCCAGTGGACAACGCATCATTCTTTCGCAGAAAACTTATTTGCCGTTTCAAATGAGATGGGGACAAAAACTGGTTTTTACTTTGGAAGAGTAGACAAATATATTACAACAGCTGTAGAACGAGAGCAATCTGTTGCAGAGAGTCGTGACATTGTATTGTTCCATCCGTTTATAGCGAATGAAGGGATAGCAGGAGCCGTTACAGATAGTCCCCATATTGCGGTTACTGGAGAAACAGGGAAAGGGAAATCATTCTTGGTTAAACTCCTGTTTATGTATCTAACATTTCTAGATGTGAAGCTACTATATGTTGATCCAAAGTCAGAACTACAAAAATGGTTTGAAAGAGCGATTAACGACCCGTATATTCAAGAGAATTTCCCGCTTTTCGTAGAGCATTTAAAAACGTTCCATTATGTTACACTAGATGTAAAGGACCCTGCCAACTGGGGGACTTTAGACCCGATTTGCTTCTTAGAGGGAGCTGAAGCAAAAGACTTAGCACAAGGGATTGTAGAACAAATTTATGATATGAGTGGGAAAGATAACGTTAAAACCGCCCTTTTAAAGTCATTAACTAATGTCATTGAGAGCCGCGCGCAAGGAGAAAAGGTTGGATTTATGCATGTTATCGAAAAACTACGAAAGAACAATGAAAAAGAGATTAGTGATGCTGGAGATTTGCTATATGAATTAACGCAAAATAGTGTACTTCAATTGATTTTCTCATATGGTGAGACAGAAGCAATGAATTTAAACCACAAGGTTAATATTCTTCAAATTGAAGGGCTGGATCTTCCGCAACAAGATGATGACCCTAAATATTATACCGATAGTGAGAGAAAGAGTTTGTGTCTGATGTTGCCACTTGCTAAATTCTGTGAAAAGTTCGGTAGTAAAGATAAATCAGAAAGAACCGCAGAAATCTTTGATGAAGCATGGATGATTACAAGTGCACGTGGAGGAAAGAAGTTAACGAAATCCATGCGCCGTGTAGGACGATCTTATAAAAATGCGCTTATTCTTGTAACGCAGTCTGTAGGTGATGTACAAACAGAAGATGATAGAGGAAACTTCGGTGTAACGTTTGCCTTTGATGAAAAAAGTGAGCGAGAAGATATTTTGAAATATTTGAATCTTGAAAACACTCAAATACATCGTGATATGTTGAAAAACTTGATGAAAGGTCAGTGTATCTTCAGTGATTTTTATGGGCGAGTTGGGAAAATTGCGGTAGATTGCTTATTCGACGAATGGGCAGAAGCCTTTAAAACAGTTGAGAAATCACATTCGGCGATGGCTGAGGAGGCAATGATGTAAATGAAGCGTAAGATGATGATTTTTTCACTTGGTATATCAATTTTTATTGGTGGCTGTTCTAATACCTATGATAAAGCAATTGACAAGGTGTTGAGTTTAGAAACCGCAGATATAAAAGATGCAAAAAGAGATATTGAGAAAGTAGAACGTGATAAAACATGCACGAAAGTATATCAAGATGGGAAAATTATTGAGATTGCGTATAAAATCAGAAAAGATCATACACTTGAAAAATATTATATTCAATCTGGAGACACATATAAATGGTTACCGTATTATGCAACGAAAGGGAAATTGTCTCCAGGAGAAAAACCTGTATATGAAGAAAATTGTGAATGAAAGAGAGAGAGGAATTAATGAAGCATAAAATTAAAATATGGATAGCTTTGTTAACTATAATCTGTGTTACATTCATTCCGTTTCGTGTTATGGCTGACGATTCTGACGAAAAAGTCAGCCCTAAACACGTAGAATCTGGTGGTGTTAAGTTAGATGGGAAAGTATTTGATTATGAACAATACGAAGCTGTAACACATATAAAAGATTCTTGGAACCCATTTTCTAGTGAAACCCTGGATCGGGGATTGAATGCAATTGCAAATATGTTTTTTAGCTTAACTAAAATGATTGCGGGTTTAATCGATACAGCGATTGAAAAATTATATAGCTTGTCTCTAGTTGATCAGGCAGCTGATAAAATTGGGAAAGTATCTAGTTTAGTATATAACAATTTGTTCGAATCTTTAGGGATTTTATTAATAACAGTTGCAGTGATACAAATTTTTATCTATTACAGTGTAGGTAAAAGCGGGATGAAAGCTGGAAGAGCGACGCTACAATTACTAGCTGTAATCGCTGTAGCAACGATTTGGTTTGCGAATGCAGGTTATTATTTGAAAACTCTGAATGGTCTCAGTAATGAAGTGCAAGCTACTATTATGAAAGCAGGAACGCCTTTAGCGGATCAAAAAATCAAAAAAGGTGAAGAATTAAATGGTTCATTAGCGATTTTACGTAATTCATACTTTAATTTGGTAGTGAAGAAAAGTTACTTGGTTATGAACTATGGTACACCGGACGAAAAAGCAATAACAGGAGATGATAAAAAGGGAGAAAATCGAATTAACGATTTATTACAATATAGGGTAAGTAAAGATGGATATAAAAAACGAGCTGAAATAGCTGAAAAAGAAGCGGATAAATTAAAGAATCTGTATATGGCACCTAGTACAGTATCAACGAAAATAGGGGTCGCAGTTTGTGCCTTTGCATTCTCTTTGATATTAGGGATTCCACTGTTAGTCTTAGCGTTTTTAAATGTAGGAGTGCAAATTCTTGTATTGGCATTTTCAACAATACTGGGTGTCTCGCTCTTACTAGCATTGTTACCGAGGTTGGCGAACAGTGGTTGGCATAACTTCGAACGAATGGTAGGACTATTCTTTGTGAAAGCTTTTGTTGGAATCGCTATCTTATTCATTTTCGTACTTGTTCAATTGATGGAAGGTTTTATTCCACCAACAACACCTGATATGTATATGTTAAACATTGTTGCAACCGCAGCTTGTATGTTTATTGTGTTTAAATATCGAGACAAGATTATTCAAGTTGCGACTGGTGGGAAAGTGTCTACAGTTGATGGAGGTATGATGAAACAAGCCTATGAAAAAGGTGTGAAGAAACCTGCTGGAAAAATAACGAGTTTAACAAGAAAAGGACTGGAAAAGGTTGCAGGTCCGGCTGGTAAATTGTTGCGGAAAAGTGGTCAAGGACGTAATCAACAAGGAAATAGACAAGGTGGAAATGAAATAACGAGTTTAGGAAGAAGTACACAGCCACCTAGAGTAGAAAAACCTGATCCAAGAGTAATAGATGTCACGATAAATCGATATGTGGATGGTTCACCACCAACAGAGCAATCTACGGAAGGTACAGGTAGAACGAAACAAAATAGACCGGAAGGTGGAAATGCTAGTGTGGGAGGTAAGGAGAATCTGAAAAAGCAATCTTCAGAGGAAGAAAAAGAAAGAACGCCGCAACCAATTGAAAGTGAAGCAGAAGCACCAGAAGGAGTGGACAGCACGATAGAAGGGAAAGAACATGGTTCTCCTGAAGTTTCGGAACAAGACCAAGAAAGAGCGCCGCAACCAATTGAAAGTGAAGCAGAAGCACCAGAAGGAGCGGGCAGCACGATAGAAGGGAAAGAACATGGTTCTCCTGAAGTTTCGGAACAAGACCAAGAAAGAACGCCGCAACCAATTGAAAGTGAAGCAGAAGCACCAGAAGGAGCGGACAGCACGATAGAAGGGAAAGAGCATGGTTCTTCTGAAATTCGAGAGCAAGATCAAGAAAGAACACCCCAACCAATTGAAAGTGAAGCGGAAGCACCAGAAGGAGCGGACAGCACGATAGAAGGGAAAGAACATGGTTCTCCTGAAGTTTCGGAACAAGATCAAGAAAGAACGCCCCAACCAATTGAAAGTGAAGCGGAAGCACCGGAAGGAGCAGACAGCACGATAGAAGGGAAAGAGCATGGTTCTTCTGAAATTCGAGAACAAGATCAAGAAAGAGCGCCACAACCAATGGATAGCGAAACACAAGCGCCACAAGGGGCAGACAGTACGATTGAAGGAAAGGATGCTCATACACCACAAATTTCAGAAGCAGGACCAGAATTAGAAAGAACAAGAGAGAATCCGGAACAGAAAGAAGGTTCTTCAGTACCATCGGCAGTGCCAAGTACAGTTGGTGGAAAAGAGGGTCATACAAGACAGAAGCTTTCTGAACCGGAAAAAACGAGTGGTCAAGAGAATCAACCAGAAAAAGAAGTGAAAGAAAAGAAAGAGAATCAACAGGTAGTAAAGACTAATGAACCAGCTAAACAAGCCGCAAACGAAAAACGCCAGGAGAAACAAAGGCATACTCAAGAGACAAATATGAAAGAAAGCATAAGTAAAGGGCGTCGGCATGAGGAAGTACAGGAGCAACAACAGCGTATAAAAGATATGCGAACAGAAAAGCCAGCAAGTATAAAAGTACCTAGAAATAGAAATACAGCTGGCGGAAAGCAGTAAGGGGGAAGTGATATGAAAAAGATGGTATTCATGTTCATTGGACTTCCTATTCTGGTAATGTTTGCTTTCGCCTTCTTTTTTATCGCTATTTTGCAAGAACCGAAACCACCGGCGACGGGGGGCGATGCCCCCTTGATGGGTGGCACGATTTGTAGACCAGGTGGAAAAACATTAGTGGCAGACGATTTAAACCCGCATTTGGGTGGTGTATTTACCGGTAAAGGGCAGGCATTTATTGATGCTGGTACACAAAATAATATTGATCCGGTTTTATTAACCGCTATAGCTAAGTTGGAAACTGGAAATGGTACAAGTAATGCAGTTAAAAAATATAACAATCCAGGGGGATTGATGAATCCGGCAAGTACCAATATGACAGGGTTTATTCAATTCGCAACGTTAGAAGAAGGTATAAGTGGAATGGCTCGTAATCTATATAAAAACTATATTGGAATGGGGATTACAACGATTGAAGCGATTGGCGCGAAGTATGCGCCGCCGGGCGCAGCCAATGATCCGCATGGCACAAATGGGTTGTGGCCAACTTTAGTTACAAAGTTTGTTCAGCAACTAGGAGGTCTTACATTTAACTGTACACCGGCGGAGAGTGGGAATGTTGGAAGTGTTGGCGATCCTAGCTCGCATGGATTTGTTTTACCGATTCCAGGGAATCCGCTTGTAACGAGCCCATATGGGCCGCGCTGGGGCACAATTCATAAAGGAACCGATTACGCATGTACAAGAGGGCAGACAGCAATTGGTGCGGCAAAAGCGGGTCGAGTTGGATTTGCGGCATTTGGTGCTAGTGGCTCTGGATTTGGCGGGTATGGCAATTTAGTAGTTCTAGAGCATGAAGGAGGTTTATGGACGTTATATGGTCATATGGATGCACTTTCGGTTCAACAAGGGCAAATGGTCCAGTCAGGTCAACAACTTGGTGTGTGCGGGGCGACAGGGCAAGTAACAGGGCCGCATTTACATTTTGAGGTAAAAACATCATTTAAGTTTGGTCAAGTTGATCCAGCACCCTACATGCCGTAATAAGGAGGGAATAAAATGAAACAAGTCGTACAAGGTGGAGCCATTGTTGTTTTGATAATTACAAGTGGCTGGTTATGGAATAGTAACAGCAATTTAAAAAGTGAATCGCTTGAACAGAAAGCTAAGCTAGTAGCTCA
This sequence comes from Bacillus cereus group sp. BfR-BA-01347, assembly GCF_022663835.1. Taxonomy (NCBI): domain Bacteria; kingdom Bacillati; phylum Bacillota; class Bacilli; order Caryophanales; family Bacillaceae; genus Bacillus; species Bacillus cereus group sp. BfR-BA-01347. The sequence goes on from NZ_JAKUGG010000031.1 coordinate 34,094, forward strand.
AATAAAAGAATTAAAGAATCAAAATCAAGACTTAGAGGAACGAGTGAAATTGCTAAGTGAGAATACACAGGAAAAAGGACAAGAGGTTGCAAAGCACTTTGTCGAGACATTACTTACGTATGATAGTAAAGATAAGGAGCAAGAAGGATTAAAGAAATTAAAAAAGATGGTGAAAAGTGAAGCGGAACAAAAGCTTTTCCAAACAGACGAAGATGCTCATAAGCGTATTGATGATTCAGCTATTCATTACACAACAAAGGCAAATGTAAAAGAGACATATTACACTAGATCGGCAGAAAATAAGGCAGATGTAACAGTGGAATATGAATATGTCATGAATATAGAAGGTGAAGAGAAAAAAGAAAATCACAGTATGAAATTAAAATTAGTACTAGAGGATGATGGTTGGTTTGTAGAAGATTATGATTTTGCAATTAAAAATGGAACAGAAGGCCCTTAAAGGCTCAGAAGTTCAAAAGGAGGAAAGTATGGATGAAAAAATTTGATTTGAAAAGCGTGGAGGTACGCGTGCGGGAAATGCGAATAGAAGCAACAACAGCTTGTGAAGCGATGGAAAAGTTCAAGAGATTAAAACCAGGTAAAAATGAAAAGGTTGATAGCGAAATAGAAGTTCAAGAAGTCCAAGAAGATGAATGTGTAAAAATTTGAATGTAAAAAATATACACACTGGAAACGCTGGTTTTTAAAGGTTTCTTGTAGTGATGTAATATATTTTTTGGAAAAATTGTTGTAACTTACAACAATATGTGTTAATTTTGTTGTAAGTTACAACAAGTTATTAAACTTATGAAGATTGGTCTATCTCTTATCTCAGGATTAAGCAAGTAGAAAAAATGAAATTAGAAAGGAGAGAGCTGTTTTGGGTATAAATATTCCACATTATTTATATGTAGGTGGATATTCGAAAGAGAAAGTCTTAAATGCTCAAGAAAAGGCGAAAAAGATATTTGATAAACAAGAGCATTCGGAATTGGTGAGTCCACTGAAAAATGTATCGTTTTCTGTATTTTGTGATAGTGGTCATGCAAGGTGGGAAAATGAAGAAGAATATATGGAAGCGAGAAGATCATACATTCAATATCTTGTAGAGGTGGATATTAAATTTGTAGAAATAGCAGCAAAAGAATTAATTTCTTAAATGAAATAGTCAATCTAAATGTGAAAACGCCCTGACATGAAGGGTCAGAGCGTTTTGGGTAATTGATGTTGAACATGGTTGCTGTTCAATGTACTCGAAAAAGTCATTTTAACACCGAATGATATCTAAGTCTATATGAAACGAAAAATAAAAGGAATCACCATATTTACAAAAAATAAAGGAGGAAACGAAATGAATTTAAATAATGTTAATGTTCTTGGTAGAAATGTTAATGGAGAATTTGAAGGGAAAAGGAATTACCCTGGAGAGAGTTTGTTACCAGGTGCTTTATTAGAAAATAGAAGTAGTAAAAAGTCTTTTATTACAAATATGAAAACCTTACAGCAAAGGGCAATCGAGTCTAATCAGTCTGCAATAGAAAATTTAGCTAACTATAAAACGAATAATGAGGATGTTAAACAAGCAATCAGATTTTACATTGCAGAGTTGGAAGAAATAAACGAGGAACTTAGCAAGCCGATTGTATTGAAAATGTCGTAATACAATTTGAATTTGGTATAAAAGTTCGGAATTCGTGTAAAAGCATTATTTGGAAAGAAATGGAGTAATGCGAAATGTCTATTGAGAATCAAAAAATATCTGAAGAAAAAGAACGGGAAAGAAAGTCTAAAAGGTACGAACGTATTTTTATCATTTCTTTTCTTACAACTATACTTTTTATTATCGGAAGTATAGTTGCTGTAGGATGTACAGGTTTTAAATACATTGAGTACTTGGTTGTAGTAATTATAGTCAGTATAGCTATTACCAATGATACGCAAAAAGCATATAAGAAATCTCATATTCCAAGTGCTAAAAATATTGAGTGAACTTTATACAATTTGAATTTTGTTTGGGAGGTAAAGATATATGGAGAAAAAGGAACTAACAGGTTTGAATGAACAATTAAATAAAATTTATGCGTCTATCCTTTTTTTTACAATATCCATTGTTGCCACTACACTTATAGATTATTTGATTGAGAAAACATTTATTCTTCCCAGCTGGTTTATAGTTGTTATTTATGCGGTTCCCTGGATTTTATTATTAATACAGATTTTATTAATTATTAGAGTTATAAAAATTAAAAGAGCTATGAGGAATTTATAACAAAATTGTTATTTAGTAGAGTTTCATCAAATTTGAATTTTATTAAGAAGGAGATGGAAATCATGAGAGAACGTGAAAATTGGGATGTATTATGTGAGGTTTGTGATAAAACGATTGAACGTGGAGTAGCAACAGAATCTGGTGATAATTACTGTGACTCGTGTTACAACAAATTATCATACAAATACAGGGCTAAATAAATTTGGAAAAGTGGAATAAAAACTACTAGGGGATCCATTGAATGTTCGAGATTTAATATAAAATCCTAATTTAAGAGAAAGGGAGAATAAAAGATGAAAACAATTAAGATTTTAGGTATGGGTGAAGTAGAAGCAGAGAAAAATGGAGTTTCTAGAGAAGAGTATTATAAAGCACTGGCCAACGTTTCGAACTGGCATGGATTAGCGCCGTATAAGGTAGATGAAGCTATCGGGGTTATGAAAAAGAGTTTGCATACTTGTCCAAAGTGTAATGCTTTTCTTCATGAAACTAACACAGATGGTAGAGCGCCAAGAACAGATACTAATAAGTTATTACCGTTTGAACAAGGGGGATATTGTTGCCAAGAGTGTGTAAAGAAGAAGGATTTAAGATATTTTGAATTTACTAAACATGAGTATTACGCGCTTGTAGTAATTAAAGAAAAAAATGAGGTTGCTGCACTAGAAAAATCGTTTGAATTATATGTGAAAGTTGTAGCTGGCGACAGTGTTAGACAGATTAAAAAAGAGGGATTTCCTGTAGAGATAGCGCATGAGCAGGCATGGGCTAAGTATATTAAAAATCATGGGAAGTCCGAAGTGAAAGAGAAAACTCACGAATTGTATAAACGATTTTATGATTGTGAAAATGAAGTTTTATTAATAGATGGGTGTTTAGGATGATCTTGAGACAAAGCATTATTTAATCAGATTTGAAAAAGGAGCGATGATAAATGATTAAGTTTGATGGAAAAGATGTACAAGTCGACAAGGAAATACAAAAGCAAGAAGGTATAAAAAGAATTGAGATTGTTTTAACGGAAAAAGGGGATGTACGCACTTTATCGTTAGAGCGTTATGCATTTGCTTGTTCAGGGGATAAGGGGCATACAGCGGAAGAGAATTTAATTCATGAAAGAACATACGGGAATCATTTGAGTTTAGAAGGAGCTGTTGAACATTTTTTCGATAGTTTTCCGGAAGAATGGAGGGGTATTGTAGATGATAAGGCTGAGAGTCTCGATGGAATAGAAGGTGCTTATGAAGGCGAGGTAATGATGGGAAATGGATTGAAATTAAAAGTGGAAATATTCTTTGCTGAGGATATAAAAGAATGTGATGACCCTTGGATATGTAAAGCGTATAAGGCATCTAAATAAAATTCTGAATGTTCAAACTTTAATTAAAGGGGGATTAGTAGTGGCGACAAGAATTTTTACAGTCAAGCATAGAACAGAGACAGAAAAAGGAATTAGAAAATTAATTAGAAAAGGAGTATCTGGATTACCAGGTTTTGAAAAGCAATTAGGTGTTTTAGATTTTTGTTGGGATATGGAAGTGATTGAAAACCCAAAAGAAAAACAATATATTCTTATGATTTCTGGATGTACAAGTGGAGTAACTGATTATGATAATGATGATCTTGAGGAAATTACAAAAGAGCAATTAAATACAATTTTGCCAATTGGAAAGGTATTGTTGTTTGCTGGTACGCATGAATTGGTTGAAAAAGCGGGATATAAGTTGGATAAAAGACACGGTAGTTTTTATGAAGTAAGGCTTGTTTCGTGATGGGAATCTATAAAAACATACCATTTAGTAGGTGTGTAGTTTTTATCTATTAAAGGGCTGTAAATCCGTAAACATTAGAAATTCTTATATAGATGTGTAGATGTTTATACTTTAATAAGTTGACAGTGAGGAAAAAGGCGAGAATGTATAAAAGTACAACAAAAAATATGGGTTTAAATAAATTACTCCCTCTTTTTATCAATTCACAGACTGTATAAATTCTAGGGATAATAACAGAAAAAACATATGATATAATAATATCTTATTTTTAAGATATGCATTTTTAAATATTTCTAGTCAATGTTTATAACTACATTGAGTGGAATGATTTCGTTTAAATATAAAGGAATGTTTTTTGAAAAACAAATGAGGGGAATTCGAAATGAAAGGGCGGATTTTCTAATGATGAAGGATATAAACATTACAGCATTAAGAGAAATAGTTGAGAAAAAAAGACAGGAAATGGTATGGTTAACGCAAAAATATAGACTTACATCGCCTGAGGTGGTACGAGCTAGTCAAGAGTTAGATAGATTACTAAATGTGTTAGGTAATAGAGAAAAAGTTTTGCAGGGTAATATAGCGTAATTGTTATAGAACCTTATATTCCCCCCTTAGTTTTTAAGGGGGGAATATAAGATTTTTTTGTATGTTTGACCTTGTCGATAAGCAGGGGATTCGGTTAGTATTCCTGTAATCTATGAGATTGCTAAATGCTTGAAATGACATGTAATTCCAATTTTGCTATGATTTTAATGTATATGAATAAAAGAATTGGAGGCGTTTGGATGGGGAGAAGTAAGTCGATGAGAGATGCATACTATAGAAGTTATGCAAATCCAAATAAGAAAATAGAAGTGAATTGTCATGATGTCACAAAGGATATGAAAAATCACGGGTCCTTTTATTGTATGGAGTGTGAGACACAAATGGTTCATGCAGGAGGAGAAAGCCCTTACTATAGATTACCTTCAAAAGATGCGGAGCATGATATGGACTGTGATAATTATCTTCCGGTTGATGAAACGTCAGGGCGGATTAGAAAGTTAGGGAAAAAGCTAAAAGTTCAATTAAAACCACCGTCTTTCCACGATAAAGAAAAAAGAAGTAATGATAAAGTTGGCATAAAAGGTGAGAAAGCGGCATCTAAAAATGTAAATCCGGTTAAATCGGGTCCGGTTAAAACGATAGAAGATCCTAACAAAGAAAAAACAGTTACCCTGGACAGTGCAGCAGATTTGCTTTATCACACTTCTTTTGATCGTCCTCACGATCATCGAAAGAATGTAATAAGAGAGTTGCTTCAAAATAAACAATTTTATTATCGCGGTACATATGATGCGTTACAGAAAGATTTTGAAGAGGGAATAGTAAGTCCTATAGTTTTTATTAAAGGACGGTTACACAAAAAACAATTTTTCACATTTGATGAATACGGGTATTTTGATATACAAGACCATTACAAGGATTATGGACCAATAGAGTTAAGGGTAGATTTAAACGGTGTCCCAGAACTGGAAAAACGTTTTAAGAAATTGACTTGGTTTATTAGAAGTGGAAAACAGTCTACAGAAGTAGTTGGAGTAATGGGGAAAGTTATTGGAGTTGAAGTGAAAGAGGATAAAACCTATATACACATTAGATGTTATGACATTGATGTAGAGCCTAAAGATTAAGTGATGAAAGATAAAAGAACATTCCGCAGTGTGTTAATGAGTCATTAGAAGAGAGGTTACAGTTTATTATTCTTCTAAAAATGTTGTACCTTACAACTGTATATGCTAAAATTGTTGTAAGGTACAACAACGTTTAGTGGTTGTGCTAAAGGAGGATTTTTATGGCGAAAACAACGAGATTAGTTCTAGAACATTTTCCGCAACTAGAAAAACATATACATGCGTATGAAAATTTATTTACAAGTCAACAAGCTTTTGAATCTTTAAATACAGAGGAGGAACGAGTGTTTTTAGAAATGATTTGGTTTTTTGAAAAACCAGAAGAAAATTCATTTGATATGAGGTTGTTATATAAATATTTAAATGATGAAAGATTAGTATTCGGCTTAGATTTATTGTCGCATTATTTTAAATATGACACCTATCTAATACGTAATGTAGACCATTCTTTGATATTGTCGGCAGAAGATTACGTAACGCAAAGTGAGTTTGGAAGATTATTGCAAGGGGAGGGGTTGAATTATAATCAACGAAAAATTGCCATGTACCGTAAACGTGGGAAATTTGTAAAAGAAGATGTAACTGTAGCGGGGGTTCCGTATTGGTCTAAGGATACAGTGCAAAAATATATTGATGAATTGCTAAGGAAAAATGTTATAGGGTATAAGGAAGATAAAACAGCAAGTTATACTGTTGATACACCTGTAGAATATGAAGAAGATAATAAAGGAGAAAAGAAGTAATTTAATGTTGTAGGAAGGGAGAAGGAGAAATGTTCGATCAATCAAAAAAATGTAATGTTAAAGGGTGCTCTGATAAAAAAGGGGAATTTATTTTATGGGATGAGGGTATGCCGTGGAGACATCTTCCGGAAGAAGAAGTTAATAAAATGACAGAAGTGTTCAAAAGTTTTTATGATATGCAGAATCCGAATAGACAACCCCGTGTTTACAAACAAAATTTAGCTAATTTTGACGTGCCAATCGTAACTAGAAAACCAAAGGAGTAATTGTATGGTTGTGGGTAGTTGCTTTTCTCTTTGGTGGGACGGTTTTATAAACTAGAGGGCTAACTAGGAGGGAATTATGAAATTTAAAAAAACGATTAGCAGTATATTAGTTGTTGTAGCGTTAATTGTTGGGTATAAACTAGATATAGTGGATTTTGCGGCAGCAAATGGAAGAACAGCGAGTGAAGTGAAAGAGGTTTTAAATGGAAGTGCAACAGGGGAAGTGAAAGAAGTTTTGCAACTGCCTTCTGACAGGTTCCCTGAAACAGCAGAACACATAAAAGATGCAATCAAAAATGGGAAAACGGATATCTGTACAATAGATCGTAAGGGTGCTTCAGAGAGAAGAAAACAGTCTTTAGCAAATGTACCTGTAAAGAAAGGATACGACCGCGACGAGTACCCGATGGCGATGTGTCAGGAAGGTGGAACAGGTGCTGATATTCGCTATATATCACCAGCTGATAATCGTGGGGCGGGATCTTATGTAGGTAGTAAAGTAAGTGATTTACCAGATGGAACAAAATTTAAAATTGTAGTGAAATAGAGGACAGACTTAATATGTTAGGTCTGTCTCTTTTTTTATTGACGCTTTATTTTTTTGGATGTAAGATTTAGTTGGTTAAATAAACCAAAATTGTAAGCGGAATGCGGTGTCTATTAAAACGAAAAGTGTTTGGGTACATATGGGGTGAAAGATTTCCTCCGCATCTATAGACTAAACAGTATTAAATTTGTATATTTGGATATTGTCCGCTGAACGTATAGGAGGAAAATGAATGCAGAAAAAAGTTAGACCTGTAGTAATTTCTATTTTAGGAGCTAGTTTATTGTTAGTAGGATGTAGTGGTGGGGAAGAAAAGGGTGCTGTAGCAAAGGCAAGTGATAAACCTTTAGAAAAACAAACTATCCATTTGCCATACATTACTGAAATCCCAACGATGGATGTTACAAAAGCTACAGATGGAGAATCTATGAATGTGATGCGTAATGTCTTTGAGGGGTTGTATACGTTTGGAAAAGGCAATAACCTTGTTCCTGGTGTGGCTAGGTCTTATGACGTTAGCGAAGATAAAAAAACGTACACGTTTCATCTGAGAGAGGATGCGAAGTGGTCTAATGGAACCCCTGTGACGGCAAAAGATTTTGAGTTTTCTTGGAAACGTGCAGTAAATCCAGATACCGCAGCGGAATATGCTTTTCTATTCTTTGATATAAAAAATGCAGAAGAAATCAATAAAAAAGAGTTGCCAGTAGAGCAATTAAGTGTGAAAGCTATTGATGATAAAACATTAGAAGTCCAATTGAAAAAGCCAGTACCTTATTTTGTGAGTTTAACAGCGTTTCCTACTTTTTTACCGATTAATCAAAGCTATTTTGAAGAACAAGGAAAACAATATGGTTTAGAAGCGAAACACATTATTTATAATGGGGCGTTTAAATTAGATAAGTGGAAGCATGAACAAAGTTTTCAATTACAAAAGAATCCGACTTATTGGGATGCTAAAACAGTGAAAATAGATGAGATTCATTTTGATATAGTGAAGGATAAAGCTACAGAGGTAAACTTATATGAAAGTGGCCAGATTGATCGTGTGGGGCTAACGGGTGAGTTTATCGATAAATATAAAGGTAGTAAGGAGTTCAAGCAAAGAGAAGAAGTGGCGGTTCAATTTTTACGATTAAATCAAAAAAATGAAGTGTTAAAAAATAAGTATGCGCGTCTAGCAATCAGTGAAGCAATGAATAAAAAGGGATTTGTAGAAACCTTGTTGAATAATGGATCTCGTCCGGCTTATGGATTGATTCCGGAAAACTTTGTAACGAGTCCAGAGGGTAAGGATTTCCGGAAGGAAAATGGAATTCTGGTAAATGATGATGTGAAAACAGCGAAAGAGAATTGGAAGAAGGCAAAACAGGAGTTAGGAAAAGAGAAAGTGACACTTGAAGTATTAACAAGTGATAATGCAGTTGCGAAGAAAAATGCAGAATACTTAAAGGGAGAACTAGAAAAGAATTTAGAAGGATTAACAGTGAATGTGAAGGCGCAGCCACGTCAGCAACAAATAAAATTATTGCTAAGTAGTGATTATGATATAGGTGTAGATGTATGGAGCCCAGATATTGCTGATCCGATTACATTTTTAGATTTATTCACGACAGACAGTACCTATAACTTTGATAAGTATTCAAATAAAGAGTACGATGACTTGATTTATAAAGTGAAAAACGATTTAGCAATTGATGAAAATGCACGATGGGAAGCTATGGAACAAGCGGAAAAAATCTTGTTGCAAGATGGAGCTGTAGCACCGTTCTATCAAATGGGGCGTTCGTACTTACAACGTTCCTCAATCAAAGGTATTGTGACGAATGATTTCGGCGGCGAAATTAACTTTAAATGGGCAGAAATAAAAAAATAAACGAGAAGATGAAAAGAGACAAGTTTTTAATAACATGTCTCTTTTTGATGATTATATAGTTTTGTAGCAAGATAAATAGAAAGCTTTTTTTGTTATTCATTCATAATTTTTTGTTCGCGATGTTCACAGAAAGAACACTGTCTTTCGTATAGAGCTGTGGACATTTCCGACCATGCGATGATGTTTCCGTCGTTAGGGCATTCTGACATGTACATGTCATTGTTAAGCATATCTAGTCCTAATGCTTTTAATTGTGATTCACTTAGAGCGGAAATATCTTTATCGATTGCTAGTTTTGCAGCACCGATGGCAGCTGGGTGAATTAAATTTTCTGTTTTTACGAGTTCCTCTAGATAGTCATAGAGGCCGTCGCTACCTGGATTTTCATTTTTGTAATCAGAGGCATCGCTTTTTAATCGTTCAATTAATAAACCTAATTCTGTGTTCGTTACCATAAAATAAACCTCCTAAATAATTCTATGCTCACGAAAATTATAACAAAATTTTCAAGGGGAGTATCAATTGAATATTCAACTTCGATTATTGGAAGTGAATTAGAAAGATAAGGTAAAACGTAAGGGGGAGTGAAAATGATAATAAGTATTATAGCGTGATTATGCTGCCTTGGTGAAGTGATCTGTAAGTATTGAATTCTTTTTTGTTATTATGTATACTAACTTTGAGTTTTTCTTATAGTAGGCAATTTTTCTTTCTATACAACAATCTAATTTTTTATTGTATGTTGTTATAAACAGGCTCTTATGTATTTTTACATAAGAGCCTGTTTGCATGTGTATCACTCTTTTATGTACAATAGAAGAAAAACATCTTATGAGATGGGGAGAGGAAAACCCATGTCCAACCAACAATTAGTGAATTTACGCATTGATTTCGCTTTTAAACAATTATTTGGTACAAGTGGAAATGAAGATATTCTAATTGCTTTTTTAAACGCAATGTTACGAGATTCTTTAGAATCACCGATTGTTTCGTTACAATTAGAAGATCCACACTTGCAACGAGAACATGAAGAAGATAAATTATCCATATTAGATATTTTAGTTACATTAGATACAGGTACAAAAGTAAATATTGAAATTCAGTTGAACAACGCTCACAACATGATTAAACGCAGTTTATATTACTGGGGAAGGCTGTACACATCCCAACTTCAAAAGGGAATGCCATATAGTTCTCTTCATAAAACAATTACGATTAATTTGTTGAATTTCGTTATGTTTCCTGAATATGAAGCATTTCATACAACAGGAATCCTATGGAATCAACAACAACAGAAGATATTGAGTGATGATATTGAAGTCCATATTGTGGAGATTCCAAAACTTATGCAACAGTGGCGGAATGAACAAGTAAATCCCTGGGAAGATTCATTTGTTCGTTGGTTATTATTACTTCCAGCGAATGAAGATGAACGATTAACCCAAACATTGGAGGATATTGCCATGAATCAAGATCCGATTTTACAAAAAGCAATGAATAAATGGGAGCGTATGAGTCAAGATTCTTCTTTCCGACAAGCGTATGAAGCAAGGGAAAAAGCTTTGATGGATGAGGCTGCAAAGTTTGCTCATGCAGAGCAGCAAGGAATTAAAAAAGGAATGGAAAAAGGGATAGAAGAAGGGAAAATGCAACTTATTCGTGGTATGCACAAAAATGGAATGCCAATAGAAGATATTGCAAAGTTTACAAATTTACACATAGAAGAAATACGAAGCATTTTACAAGTCTAAATGACTAAAAAATAACACCTACATTGTAGGTGTTATTTTTTAATGGCCACCGCCACCAGGGATATAATAGATTCCTGTCCCTGGATCAAGAAGATAATTGCTTGTATTTTTATTACTATAGTTAAAGTTCAATTTTATCATCTCCTTATAGAATGATCTTCACTACGTAATAAAATTATTGTTTAACAGGCTTTTCACAATATTTTTTTGCAATGGCACTTGCCATATCTATCGCACGTTGTAATACTGCCTGTTTAGATTTAGAATCTACAAGATCGAAACCAAATTCTTCGATAATCTCCCAATCATTAATTGCAACCAAACGGTATTTTTGAGGGATCAATTCATTTTCTGAAATTAAATGAAATGCGTATGATTCATCAAAACATAATAACTCAATTTTAAAGGTATTTAGTGTACTAGATTGACGGAACTGATAATACTCGACTGGATATAAATAATCCCCAGAATGATTATAATTGAAATCTTTAGAAAAGTTCAGTTCAAACACACCTTTCTGAATTTTTTTATAATTAAATTTTATAACATCCAAACAGAAAAATCTACATGGACATAAAGGAGCGAGTTATTAATCAAAATATATTTTATAAGTGATTGGATATCGCTTGTGTTGTTCAAAACTTAAAAGTTTTGAATAAGTAAGGGTGGTGTGATAAAATCAGTACATAGACCTGCATCAAAACTTATGGTCGAAAGTAACTGTAGAAAAGGTGAGATTTTGGTTAAATATGGATATGCTAGGGTAAGTACTTTGAACCAAGATTTGGAGGCTCAAATTCAAACGCTGACAAAAGAAGGTTGTGAGGAAGTTTACTCTGAAAAGTTTACAGGTACAAAATTTGATCGGCCAAAATTTCAAGAACTACTTTCAGTGCTAGAAACTGGCGATACACTTGTTGTAACGAAATTAGATCGTTTTGCACGTTCGGCTGAAAATGCTATTCAAACGATTAGAATGCTGTTTGAAAAAGGAGTAAAGGTTCATATACTCAATATGGGGGTAGTGGAAGATACACCCACGGGGAGATTGATGTTTAATATCATGAGTTCGTTTGCTGAATTTGAAAGGGATATGATTGTAGAACGTACGCAAGAAGGGAAAGCGATTGCGAAGTTGAATCCGGATTTTAAAGAAGGACGACCGAAGAAATATAATAAGAAGCAAATAGAACATGCACTTGATTTACTGAAAACGAAATCTTATAGGCAAGTAGAAGAAATGACAGGAATTAGTGTGAGTACCTTGCAGCGAGAAAAAAGGAAACGATCAGCAGAGAAAGAAAAAGAGTAATAATGTGTTTGTTGGAAAACGATAATTTAATTGATGCTAGGGGAATTTGTTATGAGTAAAAAATTCTGCTTAACTGAGGAAGAGGAAAAACAATTTAATCAATTTCTTGAAACGGATGAATTTGCAGAAGCGTTAGCGATTGCTTGGAGGTTTGGATCAAAACGGAAGGATAGCTTTACTATAAGAAATAAGCAAAAGTGGATTCCTGAACGCTTTCATCAATTAATCATTAGAAGTAACACAGTAAGATATAATGAGAGGTTGCGTGAAGAAAAAAGTGGTTTTTGGGAGGTAGGTATAAACATTAATCATCCATTTTTACAAAGAATAAAAGAAATGGGATGGACGCCAATTACAAAAGGAAATCGAGTATTTCCAAAAGGAAATTTTAATGAAAAGGTATTTGTTAGTATGTATATTCGCTTGCTGCATGAAATTGGTACTATGAGAGGGAAATATAAAAAAGGAATATATGTCCGACCTCGTTTGCGTATACATGGTTCTGTTGATGTATTAAATAACATTGTGCGTGTGTTACATAATGAGTTAGATGTTGGAATGAAGTGTATACAATCAGATCATAAAATACCGCAGGCGAAATTAGTTTATTATCAATCAAAGAAAGAAATCCCCAAGATTTTAGAATTTGCAGGAGCTGTAGAATCATTAGAAGAATTTCATCAATTAGAGTTAGGGTATGAAATTGAAAAAGCTTTAATAAAGGTATAAGTATAAGGTATTTACAATAACAGCAACTTTAAAGGAGGCACTAAATAGCATGAGGAAATTGAAACTGAATTCTGATACGTTTATATGGACATTTGGAATTGTTTTCTCTTTAGGTTATTCGTTTTGGGCATCTGGAAGGCCAGGTGATGAAGCTATAAGTGGATTAAAGACAATGTTTTCTTGGATGATGTTAACGTTTTTGGGGGTATTTATTATTTGGTGGCTTATATATTTATATTCTAATATTGTCCGAAAATATAAAAAATGACTGTTTACGAAGTGTCTAGGGCTTATCAAAAGGAGTGAAGTTATGCTATCTATTTTCCGGACGCTTGACATTCGATATTTGATTAATAGTTATGTGTGGGCGATTTTAATATTTTTCTTTTTGCAATGGACCGTACCAATGCATGAGATATACTTGAATGTTTTATTTGCAATTTCTGCTGTGTTTTTCCCTCTCACCAGGTTTCTGTTGCATGAAATCAAAAACGTTTTCTTTGGAGATATAGAAATTCAAATGACAATGAAAGTATGGGGATTGTATTTAGTTATTAAATTTTTTGTTTTTGTAGGATTTTATATTTTCACTTTAGTTTTTGCACCTTTGGGTTTTATGATTTTGTTGCTTCAACGATGGATCGCGGCGAGGTAAGTGAATATATTGTGATGTAAATCGTGTCGTTTATAGGGGGAAGTGGGAGACTTATTCAAATTAGAATAAGTCTTATTTGTTGTTTGGAGCGAAAAAAGTGCAAATCCTGCATTTTTTATAAAATGAAGTCGCCGAGATTGCGATTTTAAGGCGATTATTTTTTGATTTATGTATATTCCATCATTAAATCGCTTAAAATGCTCAATAAAAAAACACTTATTTTCAAGTACGTCAGGGAGAATGGAAATGATGAAAAATTTTGATTAAGGATAGTTAACCACAAACTTGTTGCATGATTTGAATTGAAATATCCTTGTTCCGCTTTAAGTGTATCTAGTTTCTGCTGATCTTGTTCTTGCAAATTTGATAAATGATCTATACGTCTGTTCATGTCTTTAATTATTTCTACGATACACCTTGGGGTCTTATGCAAAAAAATCATTCCTCCTTATTATACATTTCTTTGAAAATGATTTTTACATCCAAAAATCATTGTAATCAACTTTCTTTCCAGTTAATTTTCTTAAAGCTTTTATAATCTTACTTCCATTTTTTAATGATGGTTGAAAAGCATCTCCCTGGCATATTCTACTGATTGTACCCCTGTTAACTCCACTTTCCCTCACTATGTCTTGCTGTGAAAGCCCATTTTTATCAAGAAATTTGCCGAAACGTGACCGTGGTTTTCCTAGCCCAAACATCTTTTTTCTCTCCCTTAATTTCTTAATTGGTAACCATCTTGTCCAAAAATCAAACTTTCTATACTTCAGAAAACATTGAATAATGACCAAGCTATGCATAATAAGATGTATCAAGGTCGCTATCAAAATAGCTACCAAATTAATTAACTAAATGGCTATCAAAGTAATGCTATCAAGGTTTTAGGTTAAAAAAGCTACATGTAACCAGGTACTTAAAAGTTGTTTATAAAGGAGAGAGATGGATGAACAGCAAGATGACAACTGAAGAAACTTGTGAGTATTGTAAATGTCTCTTATCAGATTGGTTGTTTTGGAGATTCAATGGCAAGAAGTATTGTTCGGAATCTTGCGCAGAATACGATAAAGAGTAAAGGGGGAAGGTTCATGTTTGCACGTAAACAAGTAATCCCTTTTCGTTCCTTTTTGGATGGAACATACAAAAATAGAGAGCAACAAATACAAAAGTATAATTCTATTAGCCCATTGGCCTTTTTCCATATGTCAGATCAAATGATTAATACCTATATTGCAACAGGTGCAATAGGGGTTGTTTTAATTGGTTCGGTTTTATTAGAAAAATACCTGGTGCGGAAGGATTATATAGTAGCAGCTAAGTTTGTCAGTGATGGGGTTTTTCATGGGACACGAATAATTGGAATTTGTTTGATTGGTTACTTGCTTATTAGAACAGTCATAATGTTTTAGGAGGGGCTTATGAGGACTATAAAAGATTGGATGTATAAACGAAATCTAAAGTATCGACTTATAGAGGTATTTGAAAAAAGCGGTTTGTATACAGAACATCAAACGCGAGGTGGAAAAATGCCAATCTATCCCCAAATACATGATATCAACTATTCGAACGAAAGAACGCGATATGTATTTACAATTCCCAATGGATTAGACCCGCTTCAAATTGAGAAGAAGTGGTTTTGTTTTCAACAAATATTCGGACCAAATGTTGAGGTTGAGGGGAATATTAAAAAATTTGTATTGAATGTATTTCATACAAATGCTGGAATGCAGCCATATAGTTATAGTTATAAAATGTGGGAGCCATTATTAAAAAAATATCGTCTTCCTATAGTAGTAGGACGCGATCAATTCGGGAGCGTAATTGTATATGACATGGTGGATTCAAATACACCACACCTTTTAATTGCAGGGGAAACAGGAAGCGGTAAGAGTAGTATGGTACGGGTTGTACTATCTACACTTATTCAAATTATGCCTGCTGATAAATTACATTTGTATCTGGGAGACTTAAAAAATTCTGAATTTCATTTCTTACGGAGAGTACAGCACGTAAAACAAGTTTGTATGGAAGAAATGGAAATGGAAATTATGCTTCAAAAAGTTTGGAATGAGATAAGAGAACGAAGAAAAATCATGGAAGAATACGAAGTGGATCACATTGATGAATATAACAAATTGAATCCTGGTAATCAAAAGCCATATATCCTACTTGCTATTGATGAAGTGGCCATGTTGCAAGATGAAAAATCGTCTATGACTATAATCGAAAAAATATCAGCTGTCGGCCGATCGCTTGGAGTGTATCTTATGCTTAGTATGCAGAGACCAGATGCAAAGGTACTAGACGGTAAGTTAAAGCTAAATATGACGGTACGAATGGGATTTAAATGTGCTGATTCAATTAATAGCAATATTGTAGGTACACCTGGTTCAGAGCATTTGGAGCAATCTGGCCAAATGATTTTAAAGCTAAATGGATTAAAGAAAGTGCAAGCCCCGTATTTAGAATTGAGTAAGGCAAAAAAAATTGTTGAACCACATCGTATTTTAAAAGAGAATATAAAGCTTTACAATTCATTACAAGAAGAGACTCCTGTGTTTGGGGTGCTAGACTATGAAGAATAGAGATAAGGCAATCTTAAGTGATTTGAAACGTTTTAGATGTATGTCTAGGGATGATATTATTGATTTGCATTTTCAGGGGCTAAAAAACGGGGTGACTTGCTGTAACACAGTCATGAAAAGGTTAAGAAGGGATGGGCATGTCGATGTGGATGTGTCACGGCAGCCATACATTTATTTCCCGCAACCAAATACATTGCGAAAGACAAGTCAAAAGATTCCTCACTTCCTTTCGATTATAGACGTATATAAGCAACTTATAAAATATGAAAAGCCAAAATTATTTAAAGTGGAGCCGAAATATGGGAAAGGATTTATGGAACCAGATACATTTGTAATCTGGCGTAGATCCCCTTTTTTTATTGAGGTACAGAGATCCGTCTACAGTCACAAAATGATGGAAAGTAAAATAAAGCGATATGAATTATATTTTCATAGTGATAAGTGGAAGGAACAATCCTGGCAGCCTAAAGATACAAAAATTTTCCCTTCTATATTGATAATAACCGAGAAAATATATGAAGTCTCAAGTGTAAACTTCCGTATTTTTCAAATGGATTCTATAGATAATTTTTTAGAGCAGCTGAAGCCGAAAAAACATATCAAAATTCAAGTGGGTTCAAAACAATTATGACGAAAACAATGCCTATTTTAAATGTGTTTTTGTTCAAAAATTCAAAAAATAAATAAAAAGACTTGCAAGTCTAAAGGTAGTGTGAGAAAATAGACTTGTAAGGATGAATGATGACGAAAGGGGGAAGGGAAGATGTTAAATATTGAAGAGGGGATGAAAGGATTATTGGTTTGTGATACTTCAATGGAGGTTAAAGATGAACAGGTTTTTGCTGAAGTTATTAGTCTTCAACAAAGAAAAAAGGAAAAAGAAATAAAAAAATTAACTTCAGAACAAAAATTTAAGCTCCTTGCAATGAAAGTTATATGTAGCATATCTAAAGAGGATCTGGAAGGGATTTTTGAAAGGGGGTTATCAATAGATCAATTATTTACAGGGGTAGCAAATAGGTACTATAAAAATGAAAAAGCCATCCGCCGGTAAACAGATGACTGATATAGAAGGGAATGGATCAGATTCCCTTCTCCAATTATAACATAATAAAGGAGATAAAAAATATATGAACGAATTAGGGATTGCAAGATTTAAAGCTAATGTACAAGTAGGAGATACAATTTCTGTTAGTACGAGTGAAATTGGCTATGATGAAGAAAAATTGTCATATCATGGGGAAGTTGTAGAGATTAGAGATAAAGATTTTGTTATCTGTGAATCAGGAATTGAATACATCATTTCATATAAAAAAATCTATTGGCATTCTGCGGAATGAAAACACGGATATTTTTAAATTCCGGAAGCTAATATTGTTCGTTTTTAAGAAAGGAAAAGCAGCTGTTGTAGAAGGATTTCCTGGAGAAAAAACGGCAAACACGAATATTAATATGCGAAAGGTGGAAAAAGAAATGAAAATCTTTATATCTGATTGGCTTTCCCTTACAAGAGAGACAAAAATTAAATTACTTCGTCTTGCAATTTTGGAAACAAAACATCCCTCATTAAGAAAGTTTATGAATACAGGTTTATAATTGTTTATATAAGGGAGGGGGGACCCTCCTATTTTGAATTTAAATAAAGAGTGAAGGTGAAGTAATATGAAAGAAATTGAGAACTATATGTCGCCAGCTGAAGCAGCATATAAATGGGGCATTAAAAGAGACACATTAAAGAATAAATATAGCCCTTCTATGCTAAATGAAGAACAGAAAAGAGAATTGCAGGGAATGATTGATGAAGGATTGGTTAAATTCTTTTTACCTCCAAATGGTACAAGGAAAGACTGGATTATATCAAGGGCCGCAATGTTTAAATGGTTTGGAAATCCTAAAGTTGAAAATAAATAGTTGATTTTAAGAAAACATAAAAAAAACATACAGTCATTTCTAAGCATGACTGTATGTTTTTTTTATTAATAGAAAGGTTTTTTAGTATAATTTATCAAATTATAGAATATTTTGTAAAAATGTGTTTATATTCGATTCCATATATTGTATTATTGTTGTGAGAGATACCAGGCTAACTAGTGGAATATACATAATATCTCTGCTTTTTATATTATAAATAAATATGAATAGGAGAATGATAGTATGTTTAAAAAAAATCTAGGTAAATTAGGTGTAAGTGCTCTTGCTTTTGGAATTATGATCCCTTCAACAGCTGCGTTTGCAGAAGAATCAACTCCGGCTCCGGCTGTAAAGTATGAACAAAATAATGTAGCTAGTGAAACACAAAATCAAGAATTGAGTGTTGAAGTGTATGATAAAAACGATAACTTAGTTAAAGTTTATACAAAAGAAGAAATTGAAGCGTTTAATGCGCAATTCTCTGCTAATCCTATAGCGGCTTTCCAATATATTGATAATGTAAGTCCGTTAGCTTTAAATACAACATCTTTTGGTAAAGCACAATTTAGTAGTTCATTATGGATTAGAGGTGGAGCAACATTTAAAAAACCTCAGAGTGTTGCAGTAGAATCCCCTGGTACTACAAATGGCCTAGGGATTTATGTATATCATGAAGGATCTCAACAGGGAAGATATAAAGTAAATGGTTCCTTTACTGGGGGATTAAATATACCAATCGGTCATCTTACAAAAGATTATACTTATTATAGTCTTAAACTCGCTAATATGAGTGAATATGGTGGTACAATTACTTTAAGCGGCGGCACTGTTTTCCATCAATAAGATGATAAGCTAAAAGTTCTATTTACATGAAAGAAGAAATTTAAATATTGATTCCTCACAAATTATATATTAACAAAAGAAAACACTCATTTGAGTGTTTTCTTTTGTTAATAATTGTACGCTAAGACTACAAACCTTTACTATTACAGCATTCTTTAATGCTTAATATGTGTTCAGAAAGGTAAAGAGATTTTATTTATTTCCTGAACAAGACTGAAGTTTGGTCTTGTTTTTTTATTTGAATTTTTCTAAAAAAAGGAATATCCTTCATTATAAGAGATTCTAGGGAGGGCATAATATTGAATAATATAGGTAAAGAAATTCGTGAATTTAGAAAGACGTATAATCTAGCCAAAAAAGAGCTATGTAAAGGGATATGTCCAGTATCCCATTTAAATCTTATAGAAAATAATAAAGTTGAAGCCAAACCCGAAGTAATACAATTACTTTTAGAGCGAATAGAGGAATTTAAGTCTAATATTGAAATTAAGAATGATACGGTTCCGAATGAAAATATAGGAGAATTCTTTTTCAATGAGCGATTAAAGCATGGGATTACACAAGAAACCCTATGCTATGGAATATGTACGGTATCTTATTTAAGTAAAATTGAAAATAATAAACTGGCTCCAAGTTGGAATATTAAAAATTCGTTATATAAGAGATTAGAAGAAATTAAAAATAATACTAAAACAGTAGATTTAGAAATACTTGAATTAGAAAAGTTATATGATACTATGATTTCTTTTTTTGATAAGGGAAAAATTAATGAAGCTAAAAAGATGTTACATCGAGGATTGCGATCTACAAAAAATAAATATCCTAAATTATACTGTTTATTTTCCTATCAAAATCATTTGTATTTCGACCATGAAAATTTAAAAAGTTTTCTTGAAACAACAGCCATTCCTTTTTTCGAAAACGAGAAAGACAATAAACAATTATCCATATTTTATATTAATTTAGCGACCTGTTATCAAGAGGAAAATCAATTCGAAAAAGCTTGTCTATATTACAAAAAAGGCATCTCTTGTATAAAGATTGTTAAAAGTTTAAATATCATATCATCTCAAAAAAATGTTCAATTACAATTTTAACTTAGCAAATCTTTAGCGTACGAAAGTCATGTTTTGTTTGGCGAGACTCCTAATAGTTCTTTCATGGGGGGAAATACCTATTTTGCATCATGTGAAAGGAAGGAAATAAAAATCTATATCAAATTTTGATATAATAGAAAGAATATTTCATATAAAAATAGAATTACCGTAACATGATGAATACAACAGATTAAGAAAAATTGAGGAGGTTATTAAATGGGTAAGGGGAAAATTTTATGTGTGCCTTTATTATCACTCGCTTTATTGTGTTCCTGTCAGAGTGATGCAGAGGAACCAAAGAGTGAAGGTTCAAAAGTCATGGAGGCCGTTAACAAAACTGTAAATAAAAAATCTTTTGTTAGTGCTGCTATATGGGACGAGAATACAAGAAGATTAGATATAGAAATTGCTGATACTGAAGATTCATCTAAAGTAAAAAAAGAAATTAATAATCGATTGAAAAACCAAGGGATTAAGCCATATACAATCAATATAAAAGAACGAGATATGAAGATTGTGGAGAAAGAAAAAAGATGGAATAAAGTTACCGGTTCTATCTTGGGAAATATATTTACTAAAAATGAGTATAAGGGTTCTGAGATCCATCAAATGAATATTGAAGCTGAACAGCCATATGTTTTGACTATAAATACAAAAATTAGTAATGCTGATCCAGCAGCCAAAGACTTTGGGAAGAAATTAGAAAAAGAAATTACTGATCTGTTTAAAACAGAAGAAGTAAGCAAATGGATTGGAAATGATTCATACAAGATCGAAATTTATAGTAATGATAAACAAAAGATTAACTTATAAGATAAGAAATTGTATAAAAAACCAAGGAAATAGGCTATTTTTCATACAGTAGCAAAAATAAAAGTTTTTTATCTAGCACAGAGTAAATATTATCGCCGAGATTGTGATTTTAAGACGATTATTTTTTCTTTCATGTATAATCCATCGTTAAATGCCTTCTAGAGCTTAATAGGGAAACAACAAAAGAGTATTTCTTGTAGTGAAAAACAAGTAATGCTCTTTTTGTGTATGATGCAAAGTATAAGGATGAATTTTAATCATCTTCACCTAACAGAGTTAACTCACAATCTCCACATTTAATATTTACATGTGGCTTGGTGGATCGGACAATAAGATTGCATTTTGGACACGTCCATTTCCATGTGGTTTTCTTTGCTGCTGTTTGGAATTCTTCCATTTCTGGCTCAATGTTCATTTCTGGATCGCTTAGACCGGGTTCTTCGGGCTGTAGGTAACGGGGCATACGTCTAGATATGGTGAAAACGGATTGGTCTATATCCATTTTAGAAATAATGTCTTTTGTTTCTTGTGAAAGCTTTGCAAATGACCATCCGTACTTAGGATCTGGTTTATCGTTTTCATACTCAAACCCACTTTTTATAGCGCGTTCTTTAAAGTGTTTGTTATGATAGGTTTCATTTCTTGAACAGTCCTGGATATCGTGAACATTATTATACAAGTGCACCATTTCATGCATAAGAGTATCCATTGTTTCAAAGAAGTCGTAGTTTACAT
Organism: Bacillus cereus group sp. BfR-BA-01347; assembly: GCF_022663835.1. Classification (NCBI taxonomy): domain Bacteria; kingdom Bacillati; phylum Bacillota; class Bacilli; order Caryophanales; family Bacillaceae; genus Bacillus; species Bacillus cereus group sp. BfR-BA-01347. The sequence continues at coordinate 55,671 of NZ_JAKUGG010000031.1, forward strand.
ATTCTGCACTTATGTTGATTTCATATAGTTTAATTTCCCCTTTTTTATCGCTCCAAATGGGACGAACAGAACACCAACCCATACTTAACTTATTATGGCGTGACGTTTGAATTGTAATAGCTGGTGTGGGTAGTTTGTTTTCGAAAAACCTTTCGTTAAGTAGCTCAAAAGCTTTATGTAGTTCATGGGTAACTGCCTTAATAGTAGACATAGCTTCCTCCTTTTGAATAATATTATTCAAAAAATATCACTACAATGATTATAAGGGGTAGCACCACACATCCATCAACTTAAGAAAAGCAAATACCCCATGCCCATCAAGCTGAAATTCTGAGACATCTCCATAACGAGAATTTTACCTTTTTACAATTATTTATGAGAATTCGACTCATTTTTTTCGTTTTGGGGGACAATTAATTTCTTAAGTTGATGGTGATGTGGCGATACCCCATTAAAAAGACACCCAAAGATGCCTTCCTCCGACATGAACTATCCTGTATTAATGCCGTTCCGATTAGTATATAAAATTATAAAAATAATTTGATATACTTCCGTGTACCCTAGTTGATATAATGTATAAGGCAATTATTGGTTAATTAAAGATACATATATATTAGGAGGTACATAAGA
>NZ_JAKUGG010000032.1:0-56136 GCF_022663835.1 Bacillus cereus group sp. BfR-BA-01347
CACTTAAGAGGTTTTTTCTTTGTTAAGTAAAAGATATTTCGTCAATATTAAATGTCCAATAAGGATAATTAACACTAACTGTTCAAACTATCGGTCTAAGATAAAACTTGTTAGTTTAACTGTTCAAACTATCGGTCTAAGATAAAACTTGTTAGTTTAACTGTTCAAACTATCGGTCTAAGATAAAACTTGTCAGTTTAACTGTTCAAACTATCAGTCTAACCTTAAGTTCATTATACGTTCAATGCTTCCCTTTTTTCAAGATATGAACTCCAAATTCACAAAAGAATTTGTACAAAAACTTAAAGCAACGTAAACTACTGTAAACAAAAAACCCTTAGTATTAAGCCTTTCTTCCCTTCATATATTCCAAAATATACTCAACTTATCAATATCTTATTAACTTCTCTTTTTTCATGAAACTGAGGAACGCATTTTGACTCCCCCTTTTTTTGGGTGGGCAAAAACATCAAAAAAATTATTAAATCATATGAAAATCAATAAAAAGTCAATACAAATGAATACAAGTTAATATGAATCAATATGAAAAATACTTGCATTTTAATGATTTTTACCGATATTTTTGTATTTACTTGTATTAAATTGTATTTATTCGTATGTAATTGTATTGACTTTTTATAGTGGTTTAGCATATAATGGAATTAAGTTAATCGATAAAAAATAATCTTTAGGAGGTTTTTATATATGGCAATTCTTAAAGCTGGTGCAGACGCGGGAAACAGTGGTTTAAAGTTAAATGTATTAGGTCTTAATCCTTTATTCATACCAAGTATTTATTCACATCACATTGGAGAAGCTACAAACATTTTGAGTGATGAGGATATTTCTGTTGAAGAATTAGAAAACAATATTGATGTTACAATTTCATCACCTACCTTAAAAGCAAACAATCTGCGTTACATTATTGGTCAAAAAGTGATTGATGAAAACATTAAAGGTATTGAAATGGAAAAGAAATCGGATAAATCGAAAGATGATCTTGTGCTACTTGTTACATTAGCCGGTTTAGCAATTACCGCTATGAAAAAACAGCCAAATAAAAATAAAATTGATGTTACTTATGATCTTTCTGTTGCATTACCTGTCGCAACAATCACACCTCAAACAGCACAGGAATTTGTAGAACGTTATATGAATCATCATACAGTGAAATTCCACCATCCAAGCGGACGTGAAGTAGTAGTTAATATCCAAATTGAATTTTGCAAGTGTTTACCAGAAGGCGCGGCGGGTTCATGGGGAATCGTTTATGATGAAAAAGGTAAAACCATTAAAAGAAAAGTAGAAACTACAGAAGACAAAACTACAGAAATAGACTTTGTTGACAAAACAATATTATCTTTCGATATTGGCGCTGGTACGACAGAAGAAGTTGTTTCTCATGGTGTTAGCTTTAAACATAAAATGAGTCGTGGTTTACCATATGGAGTGAAAGAAACTTTACTTGATATTATCAAGGTTTGGAACTTAAACAATAAACAAAAGACAATAGACAGTATTGCTGAATTTAATGCAATTTATCTGGATTCTGAACATCCTCGTCATATTCGTTTAAAAGAGGCATCACGTGGCGCATTATTAGGTTTAGCAAATCGAATTGCAACTGATATTATTAATAAAATTGATGATATGAAAGATGATCCGTATGTATTCATTTATGGTGGCGGTGCCGCAATCGTAAAAGAAAGCCTACAGCAAATTTTAGAGCAAAAAGGACGTCTAACAAATGTTATTTTCTTAAAAGACCCACTTTTCGTAAATGCACGCGGATTACTTGTGTACACATGCTCTCCAAGATTTGAAGAATTAAAAGAAAAAGCACTTGCTCCTGTCGGTGAAAAATAATGGCCCGTAAAATATACAAAGCTGGTGATAGAGCAAATGTCTATATTAAGAAAGACATTTCACCAGACATGATCGATTTTATTAACAAACAAAGTGATCTTACAATGTTCTTTTTGTATGCGGCACAACAACTTCATAAACAAATTGGTAATGTAGATGTAGCGGAAATTTTACCACGTAAATATACATTTGCACTGGATAACGAAATACAACCTTTACCAATCGAACATGATGAAGGTTCAAAAACTGTTCATACACCTGTTTCGAATCAAACTCATATCGAAACAAGTCAAGAAATAACGAATCCTGGGGAATCCAATGATGAAGAAGAAAATACATCGTGGAATAAACTGAATGATTTAGAAGATGATCCATACGCATAATCCTAATAAAAAAAGAGTTGTTCTTTTATCAGAGCAACTCTTTTTTATTAGGATTATCTTTGTGTTGATTTGAAAGCTATGAAGTTTATTAAAGAAAATACTTACAAAGACTTGATTAAACAAAGATTACACTTCAAAATTGGAATTGAACGACCTTTGAGCGAGGGAGGATAAACATATGAATGATACCACATCACAAGAACGCGCTTACTGGACACATGAAGTATCTGAAAAACTACAAATATCTGATAGTACTTTAAAGCGCTGGGCGAATGAACTAGAAGTGAGCGGGTATAAATTCGCAAAAGGTGCAAATGACAGTCGTGCATTTACCGCTCAAGATATACAAGCATTAGAAAAGTATAGGTATTTGACCAAAAAACAAAGAGTAAAGAAGGAAGAGGCCGCAACAGCTGTTGTAGAAGAGTTTAAAGAAAAAACGAGCGATTGGGCGCCCCCCGCTCATCAAGAAAATGAACTAACTTTGAATAGCTCACAAGTCGCTCAAACTTTAGAAGCTTTTATGAGACAGCTTCAAGAACAAGAAAAAACAAATCAACAAATTCTCCAAGAATTACAGTCTGCTAACGAGTTAAATAAAACTCTGTTATTGCAATATGAACAATTGAAACGTGATTTTGATGAAATGCGTGAATCACAAAAACTTATAGCGTCCACCCAAGAGCAAAAACAAGGATTCTGGTCTAGGCTCTTTTCAAAAAATAAAGACGCATGATGAAAAACTACATCATGCGTCTTTATTTTTGTTCCACTACACAAATTATTTTTCTTCAAAACTAAATTCTAATTTGCTGTTTTGCAATTTAAAACTTTTTTTATATTTTCTTGCATGTAAATGTCAAAATGTTTTTGGAAGCTGCCTTGCAAAGATTTGTTGTATGATGCGTAAGTCAAATCTTTGCATTATATGTATACCAGATTACTAGTTAAAAATTAACAGAATCGTTCGTTGGATTGTTTCATAAAAATTCTACTTTCTCCCCATATTTAAAAAAATATTAAACTCTATAGAATAGATTCTAAAAAATCTGTCCAAACTTGTAACCAAATTATACAAGTTTAGGAGAGATGAAAAGTGTTTTTCAAAGATAATAAAACCATATTAAAAAAATGGCTGGATCGTCATGGAATAGAACAACAAAAAATCGCACGCACTGCTGGTATTTCTTTACCAACAATGACAAAGGCTTGTCGTGACAAAACGTATATTCCAACACCCCTTGTAATGAAAAAACTCTTGAAAGTTATTAGAAAAATAGACCCTTACGCACAACCACATGATTTTTGGAAAATGTAAATAGGCACAAGAACCATTGCTCTTGTGCCTTTAATTTATCCGTACTGTTTTTGTAAATCGATCCAGGATCGGCCATACATGCGAGAATGCCTTTTTGTTAGAAAGCTATTATCAAATTTTGGTTTAACCGGTAGCGCCATTTTACAAATGAACGATGGTTGCATTTCTCCCCCAGCTCTTACACTGATAATCGCGTGATGTGCTGGTATTTTATATGCTTGTTCTAGTGAAATTGTATCCTCAAATCGATACTTAGATAATTCAAATGTCTTTGTATGATCGTTCATAAATAGGAATTGCTGTACGCCGCCACCTTGTAAATTCTCTTGTAATGACGCTTTCAATTTGTTCCAATGGTGAAATGCATAGATGCTTCCTAGTCTCTCTTTTCTGCCCTCTGTACCCACTCTACCCATCAATTTAGTTAATCCTTCACTTTCATATTGCTCGGGTTCATTAAAAATGATAAACGCCCCATTTTCTTGCTCTTTTTTAGTCATTAATAGCCTGGTCATGAAGGTTTTTAGAGTGATCCAGTGAACAAGGGTTTTTACTGCATGTTCCCCCAATCCCCTAGCATTTGGAACCCTTAAAATAATAACTTTTCCTTCTTGCATCCATTTACCAAAATCAAGTTCTTTCAATGGGTCTTGTGCAAAGATATCATACAATCTTTCATTTCCAAAAAAGCGGTTTAATCTGGTTATGATGGGATCACACTTATTCCCTAATTGTTCATTATCTCCCCACTGTATCAGCTCATTCGCAAGACGCAAATTCCCTTCATTCACTAATTCTTGAATACGATTTACCCGAAAGTCCTCATCTTCTATAATACGTTTAATATTAAATAAACTTCCTTTACTTGCTTTGGCCGCATCCGTTAAATATTTTTCACTTCGGCTTAATCCTTCAATTTGCATGAAATCAATCATTTCATCCGCAAATCTTGAAGCACCGTTCCGCCCTAGCTTTGTAATTACTTCTGTTAAATCTAGAGGTGGGATATAATCACTGTCGTTTAAATCCAGATCAATAATGTTTTCTGGTGGTAATGCATCACGAATCCCGTCTGCCATACCCCGCCCACCTTCTTCTACAATTGCATCTGGTATGATAAAACTAATCTTATGTTTTGTATTTCCCTCAATAACAAAATTCTTAATTGCTGTATCTTTACCAGCCCCCTGTCCTCCTATAAAGACGTAACCTCTATAAAAATTATCTGGATTATCTATTGGCATATAGATTGCTATTTTTTGATCTTTCAATTCCGAATGTCCCAAAAATATTCCTTTCTCATCCCGCATAATCGCTGGTATCTCAATTTCAACTTTCTTTTTTACACTCAATGCATCTGCATATTTTCGTTGCAACTCTTTTACAGGCATTTGCAAAGCTAATTTGCTCATTTCATCGGTACTCATCAAATTTACATTCGGATCAAACTTTGTCTTGCTTGATAGTTCGAATGTATTTAATTCCTGTAATATTTCTGTTTGGCGTTTTCTCATTCTTATTTTTACGCCATGTAATTCATTCGTTTCTGATAAATCCATCATAGAAAGTGCTAAGGTTTCCCCCATTGTCTCCCTGGTTAACCGATCATGGGAATGTGAGGCCACCCGTATACGCGTTTTAAAAACAGGCTGATTTCCTTTGTCATAACTCACACGATTTGTTCCAACTTCATCAGCGGTTGTATGTGCCTTTTTAATGATGTACTCTTTGCTAAATTTTTTATCTGATTTAAAAAAAGCGTTCGAGAACGCCTGGAATGTATCAGTTAATAAATCATTTATTTCATTAATAACAGCCGCAACACCAATTTTAGCCCCTGTTACAAGTCGTTTTCCGCTCATATTAACCCGTTGGGGTGGTTTCCCCTTCTTTAACTTTTCAATGGCCCAGGAAGCGTTTTTTACCCATTTCTGACGGTTTTCCGCTTCATTACAGATACTCAATCGGCAAATGTCTCCATCATAACTTAGTTCATCAATAACACTTAAAATATTACCAATAGGCGTTTTTGTATCGTTGCTATTTGTATTTAAGGAAAAGATATCATGTTTCAAATATCGCATTTCTTGTACTATTGTATTTTCATTAGAAATTTGCAAATCTGATATTTCCGCTTCCTTAATGGTCACACTCATTTTGTTCTCTAGTTTTCTTTTGAGCTTTAATGCTTGATATTCGCTAGTTGCTACATAAAATTCAATTTTCTTCTGGCCCTTTTCCTGTTTGAAAACAACATCAAACCAGAAATAGTCCTTTTCACGATAATGAAATGTAATCCCTTTTCTTTCTATACGACTTCCCATACTTTCGTACATTTCATACATCTTATGGATCGCCCGCCATAAACGCTTTGTATTATTAGATACATCCGCATGAGGAATAATTCGATATACAACCATTTTGTTTTTTTCTACTTGTAAAAATTGTTTTAAAGAATATATCTCTTTTCTTTTAAACCAGGATTTTTTTATTTTCTTAGGTTCATATAATACTGGCAAATATTCATTTTGGGCCAAAACAGGAAGGTTTGTATTTTCTTTATCGCATATAATAAAGCCTTCTCCCTGTATCATTTTTAGGCCCCTCCTAATATACATATTGCTAAGATAAGTCCGCCTGCAAAATAGGCAAGCGGCTTCATCATCCCGCCTTTGTTTGTCATTGAACCTATCATGATAAATCCAGCTGTCACCAATGCACTATATCCCATAATATCGGGCAAATTTAGAATAAACCAATGACCTAATTCGCTTACTATATCAATCATAAATTCACCAACTGGCTTGAAAATCCATTCCATTTCCTTCCCTACAATAGCATCACTAAAATTATTTAATTGATCTAAAAAAGAACCCTCTTTTGCTTTTTCTCCAATATACCCAGCTGTATTAGCCGCAATCATTTTTCCACCTTCTAAAATGAATTTCACAAGGACCCCTCCTTTTAAATTCCCTTTAAAAAGTCTCTTATGTCAACCGCATGTCTAGCCAAGATATATCCACAACATGCACCAATTAAAATTTCTATTGCCTTTGTACGGTGACCCAATGCCCAGGCCGCGCCCGAAAAGATAATAACTAAAACTACGCCCGCATCAAACCCGTTCATAATGGCACTATGAACATTACCAAACGTCCCGTTAACTCCCGCGGCAAATGTTACCTTTGGAAGTATTAATATTAATGAACTCCCTGTAGCGGTAAAAACCTTTTTAAGTACGTTCTTACTATTTGTTTCTTTATGTGCTTTCTTTTTATAACTTTGGTCCATAAAAGAGCGAAAAGAAATCGTTTCTGTCTTAGTCATGATGCAACACCCCTCGTATAATTTTAAAAGAACTACACATACTACTTATAAACGAAAAGTAGGAGGTCTAACGATATGCATGTTGCAATTGCTGTCGCTGTAGGCGCGATTATTGGATCACTTGTTAATGTTTTTGTTGGGTAAAAATACAGGCAGTGAGCTTTTTGAAGGCTCCTGTCTTTTTGTTTGTGCCTTAATTTGTTCAATACGTGCCGCGGCACTTAAATTCTTCTTTCCTGTTACACTCTGTTCGTCTTGTCGAATTGGTGAATGTACTTGTTTTCTATCCTCTTCGCATGTTATTTTTTTATGTTTATCGGGTATATCGTTCCAGATCAATTTCTTTACATAACCCGAAAAATTTTTACGCTTTACATGCTGTAACATGATCCGATCCTTTTCATTCTTCTTATTAAATGCTACAGGTTTACTAAACTTTGATCTTTCCATTCTGTTCACCCTCCCCGATGTGACCGATAATATCGGTATTACTAAAACGTATTCCTTTCTGTTTGTACGTTATTCACCTTTTTATACAAAAAAATTCTCTACTTTTTTATTTAATCGATATGAACGGTAATATCACTTTTTCCATAAAAAAATGACCCTTTTAGGCCACATTTTTAATCATTAGCTATCAGCGTGCTTTACGCTATTAGCTATATGCCGACAGTATGAAACTTGTGCAAGTACAACACGAAAAAGAAGCGTCTTCTCAAAAATTCCGAAATATAAGAATTTTAAAATCGTATCAAAGTATAAAATGTTATAATTATACTGTTCCTTTTGCATCCATGAGAAGGATTTTAAAACCGTAAGACACTTAGAGAGGGGAAACAACTATGTCACTTTTACAGCAACATTTTGAAGAAAGAAGAGAATACATTTTCAATCGTCTTAAACAACCAGAATACATAGAAAGAAGCATAGAAAAAGTTCGACAAGCTCAAAAAGAGATCAAAAATACAGTGCGAACGATTAAAGATTTGTTACTCTTAGACAAAACAACTGTTCCTTGTTTACCAGAGGTTGCTCAATTTTCTCTTCAACACATTATTAATTCCGAGTCGTTTGAGAATGTCAAAAAACTCGTTCCATCCTCTATGAAAAAATTAAGTGAAGAAGAACGGGCAAAAGTGTTAGATGAAACATTAAGCGTAGCAAACCAAGTCATGAATTTAGAGCGTACTGTTTTTATCATGATGTTTAATGCAAAAGAAAAAATCCTCATGGATTCTTATAAGAAGAAGCGTAGATCACAAACAGAACTTCATTATGATGTTGCTGACAAAGAAGGATTTAACAAAGCTTTTTATGAAGAGCGTATTGATTCATTACAAAATGACATTCGTGTAATATCTTTTAAAAAGCTATGTGAGAATGAACCCGCACCAGAGGACTTAGAACTATTCAAACAACGTTATGAAACAATTATTTTACCAAAGGTACAAGAGATTATTTCCCTAATTGAACCAAGTTTAATAGATGTAGACGTATTTTTAAATCCAGTCATCGAGTATGGTGTAGGAGATATCACTTTAGACGCAATGATACAAAAACTACACAAAAATCTTTCTTTATTTCATGAATTATCAAAGGTTGAATATTGTCCAACAGTTGAACTAACAGTAAAAGAATATGTATTCTTAGAAGCTATGAACCGTTCCAAAAAAGGAGAGGGGTTGCAACCATCTAAATGATGTATACACAAGAGAAGTTTTATGAGAAGTTAATAGAAGAGAAAAAAGAAGTAACGATTTTTCTAATAAATGGTGTCAGAGTACCTGGAAAAATTATCGCTGTTGATAAATTTTCGGTATTAGTTTTAAGCAATGGAAAGCAACAGTTCCTTTATAAACAAGCAATTTCGACTGTTTCTTTATAAAACAAAAAACCTTTAAGAATATTACAATAATAACTTTTTTATCCTTTTATGGGATATCGACTTCAAAAATTCCCATACTTAATGTACTCTTAAATATAAGAGTTAGTTTTTTTCCTTTAGGGCAAGGCTGGTTTCAGCCTTGTTTTTTGTTTGCAATTTTTTGGGTACAATTTTTTCGAGATTCTATGTATAAAGGAGTTTAAAAGAAAAAGTGGAAATGAGATTACTACATGACATGATCGAAGATCAAAAAAAAGAATTGAGCTATCTTGTAAAAAAATATGGATTTAGCCATCAAAAAGTAATTGATTTTAGTCAAAAATTAGACCTTTTAATCTATAAAGCAATGGGGAAATATCAATTAGACCAAAAAATTAGGATAAAAAAAGAATCCTTTCAATAAGGATTCATAACGGGAAGATAAGAAACAGATATAGAAATAAAAAGAATTAATTATATTATAATTCAAAAATATGAAAAGCTATATTGAGAAAAAACGTTAGATGGGTTTCTTTGCCCATCCCCTCGAAGAGGGGAATAGCAAAAAAAGTATCAAAAAATACTTTAAACTAAAGTTTTTTACTTCTTTTAAAACTGAATATGTCAAAACATATACAGTTTAATTGACATGTTTCAAATAAATATAAGTTGTATTTTTGAAATAAATTTAGCTAATTCCCCCTTTTCGGGGATTTAGGCAAAAACAACCTATCTCCATACTTTCCCCTACCGATCTTAATTGATTGGTAGGGGAATTTCTGGTTTATGCAAAGAATTTACTATACCCATGTTCATGTGCCCAATGTTTAAAATTGTCTTTCCAAATTAACTTAGCACAATCCTCCGAACAACCTCTATCAAAATTATCAACTTTAAAATTACGGTCATATGCTGAATAGTAACCTTCATCAATCTTACTAGATACCTTCTCACCACACCAATTACACTTAAAAGACCAATTTCTTTTATCACTATTAAACTTTTTATATGTATACCTAGCCTTAGGAATTAAATATTTACCCGTTTCATCTTCTTCTAATGAAATAGATACACACCTCATATAATCTAATAACTGCATATGTTTATTGTAGTCATCTATATTAGGCATATCTTCACGCATATAAAACTCTTTAATTTCCTCAAACAATGCTTTTACATCTTCTTTTGAATAAACAGTTCCTCTTTCATCAGCTAAACAAGAATATTCTCTAGATTCCCCATTATCTTCTTGTACTTCTACTGGAATAACACGATAAAACTTAGGAAATACCCTTCTTATATCAATAGTCATTTATTTCATCCCCCTTAGTTTTAATAAATTTCCCCTTCTATAATGATAGCATTACATACAAAAAGGAACATGGATTATCTCCACATTCCCTTTTCAAATTGCTATATGTTCAATAATTGTTTGATAACTTCAAACAATCCAGTAGACCCAAATACAGCAGAAATAAAAACCTCAAAATTAGCATGAAAAGAAATTTCTGTTTTCTCTGAGTCCTTCTTATACGAAAACTTTATCATCTACAAAACTCCGTGTCGTATTTTGTATTCGATATAAATTAAAAAATTCCTTTATAATTCGACAATATTTCTTTGTACACTTATTAAAAAGTGCTGTCGACCACGTTATCAAACGATATCTACCCTAGATAGTAATTACTCACGTACCTATATTATCTCAAATTCCGCCTAATCAAACAAGTGTTTCCATATAATTTTTTTCTAGAATCTTATTTTGATTCCTGATCTTTATTCTCTTACTCTACCTTTCCCCTCATCATTTAACCACCTTAACTATCATTCGTTTTTCTTTATAACCTGATTCTGTGATATACTCATAATAAGTAAGGGAATCACTACCCTTCTATGTACTTATTTTAATTTATCTATTCACTTTTGGCGTTTAACTCTATGGGGTTAAGCGTCCTTTTTCGTTTTCCCCCTATATGGGTTTCTTTGCCCATCCCCCCGAAAAGGGGTAATAGCAAAAAAAGTATCAAAAAATACTTTAAAATAAAGGTTTTTATTTCTTTTAAAAATGAATATGTCAAAACATATACATTTTAATTGACATGTTTCAAATAAATATAAGTTGTATTTTTGAAATAAATTTAGCTAATGCCCCCTTTCGGGGATTTGGGCAAAAACAACCTAGATTGAACTTTCTGATTAATCGTTTTAAAATAAAATCGAGTTGTAGTAACAAGCTGTGATTAAACCCCTTACACGAAAAAGGTTGGCAAATATCCAATCTTTTTTTATGTAAATAGGCTCTCTTGCTTTTTGCATGAGAGCCTATTTACATTCGGGAACTGCCTTTCATTATTATAAAGAAATAATCCATATAAAACCAATGGGTTTTTTTATATTAAAACGCTACATTTTCTATATTCTATGTTAAAATTAGTGATTGAGGGTACAATTTTTCAAGAGAAAAAGGCAAACAATATAAATACTTTCTGAAAGTGTTCAATTCAAGTTCAACAAAAAGCATTTGTTATTCTATAGCAAATGCTTTTTGACAAATTACATTCTTTTTTATAACATAAAAAAGGAATTGAGTGTACCAGACTCAATTCCTTCGGTGAAGTCATTTGCCAACGAATACCTGGTGAAAGAATCCTTCTTTTATGATTGGATTCTTTTACTTTGTTTTGAGCATAAAACGTAATATTGTATATGCCATTTTTCTTGCTGAACATCCTCGTTTTATCGCTAATTGTTGTAAGAGCTTATGTTGAAATGGTGTTAATTCAAATTCGATAAAATGCTGAAAAGCATGAGACTGCTGAACAGGCACATCCTCCATATAAATATAGTCTAACCCTTCTGTTACTAACTCTAATGCGATTTGATCTAAGCTTTCATTATAAAGTGCTAATTCTTCCAATCTTTCATATAAATGTGGTTCTAAAGAAATCAATAATTTTTTATTTTCTTTTCGAAACTTCTGCTTTTGACCTCTCCAATACTGTTGCTCTTGCATAACTGCATGTAACATTTTAATTCCCCCTATTTATAATTTAAATTTGTATTTCTTCCTTTCCTACTTATTGTTTCTTACAGTATCAACAGCGGCTAAACAGGCGGCTATCCCTAGACGTTTTTCACTATATATTTTCTTGTTCACTGTTAGGTACCAGCACCCATTTTCTTTTACGCTCAATAGATCGTCATATTGCCGCCCTAATTTTTCTAGAATAAAAGTGGATTCCTCAACAGGATTGAAATATTCAATCGGCATTCTAATAAATGGTGTACGATTCTTCCCCCAATATGTACCGCATTTTTCTAGCCCCAAAAACTCTTTTGCAATGACATAATCTAGCCTTTCTGTTGCAACAGATAAATCATGATACGGTATCCACCAATTAGAATCACTCATGGCCACAAACTCTTTTGCAATACTGTTGTATAGGATTTGACAAATACTAATACCCTCAAAATCATCTTGTGTAACAACAAAATCAGACTGTCTTAATTTGTGCCCGTTTTTATCTGTTGTACCAATTTCAAATTCTTCACTTTTCAATAATTGAACTGTCTTCATCACATTAAATTCCCCCTTTATTTCCTAAATGAACATGCTAAAATATTTTTGAAGGCATCTTATTTCTTGTGCCCTTCACCAATACGATCACTCATCACACTTCCCCTTTCTGTTGCTTTATAGCAATGGAAAGGGATTGTTTTGTAAAGCGGCTTTTACTTTCTTGCATAGCGTTCTGAAGCAATTTCAACTTTGTTTCTTTGCAAAGAACTCTCCATACAGATACACCAATTTTCATTTTCTTGCCTCCCTTTTATAATTCTTCTCCACACTCATGCCAAACTTTTATAGCTTCATCTGTCCCCTTGATTTCGATTGTTTGATTATCTACATGTGTACAAGAAATCTCTTTGTCTTCTAAATGTTTTTTTATGTGAATTACAACTTCTTCAATGCAGTAATAACATAGTCTTCCTAACGCAAATCCTTCTGCGGCAATCTCTTCGCACGCTCTACATTTGTAATCTTCCATGTGATTGCTCCTTTCTTTCTTAAAGGACTAATTCACTAAGCTGACAGCAATCAACGCACTAATTAAGATCAAACCAATAAATTGCATGGTACTCTTTAATGATTGAATCAATATGTTATCTCCTTTCTAGAGGGATTGTTTTGAAAATAGGCGTTCTTCCATAAAGCTTCCCTTTAAAACCCATATAGAATACCCGAAAATAAGTAGGTGAAAAGCATCATAAAAATGGAGGTTGCAAAGAAACCATAAAACCAAATCTGATCGGAAACATTTTCTTCAATACCAAAATAACGATTTAACTTTTTTGTAATTTTCTGAAATTTATAGGTAAAATTTTTTGAGGAATTTAAATTTAAGGTGAGGTTGTGTTAAAATAGGCTCACCAGACGTAATTTTAATAAGGATTTTTTTCATAGCCATTCTTCCTTTCTTAAATTATGATTCTGTATTAGAGAAAGATGTTTTTTGAGCTGGCAGGCTAGGGAACATCTTTCTTTTAAAATATTAGTTTTTTCGTTCTCCAAACCAATTTATCATTGCTTCAGAAGTAATAATCCATTCTTTTCTCTTTCCATTCGGCTTAATAAAGCATTTGATTAAGCCCTGTTGAATCATAACTTCTCTTTCTTGATCCGCTTTTTTAGAAATTCCCTCTTGTAACTTGTTCCTTAAAGTTGAATCTGGTATCTTCCAATAGAATGCGGCTTCACTAGGTGTCATGTAGTTATCAATTGCTTTCATAATTCTTTTCCCTCCACAATACTTTTGCTATAATATTTGTAGAAGGATTGAAGGGAATTCCTAGGTTCCCCATGATAAATCCTAATATCATTCCGAAGCCATTTATCACATTGATAATGGCTTATTTTATTATTTATCCTCCTTCTTTAAGTTTTTCTATAACTCAATTATAGGACTTATAAGTCCTATAATCAACTACTTTTTGTTTTTTTATTTCTTATTTTTTCGACAAATTAAAAAAGCTATGTATAGGAGTACCGCCAGCATTTTGGAAAATAACCATGCTAAGTGTATGCGAGATTGTATACAGTTTTTTTGCTAATACAGTAACAAACAAGAACCCTAAACCCACGCCAGGATAGGAATGTATAAAAAGATGAATAGGGTTATAGAAAAAGAAAAAGGCGAATTCCTTTTGAAAATAGGAATTCACCTTTCCCTTGCTACTGATAATGAGACATTATGTAAACTTCAAATGAATACGATATACAAAATATGGATTTTACAAGAATAAATAATCATAAATTTGGCACATTAGAAATGTGATTATTTTAAGTGCAAATATTTTCCTAAAAGGAGGAAATGAAATGCCGATAATACCCAACTTCCCGGAAAATCTCGATCATGAACATCATGCCTGGCATGAGCCATCAGCTCATCCTAATTTTCCGACACGAAGGATCTTACCTCCAAACCCTGGCGCAGGTTTAGAATTTCTCCAATTTCACCGCGATTTCATAGGTAAATTTCATCAGTGGTACGATTCCCAACCATTTGCCGATCAAAATGCAGTTGCACCGTGGACATCAATTCCACCGGAGCTAAAAGTAGCAAATGCAGGATGGAACTCTCAATGGATAGATGCTGAAAGACGAATCCTAACTAATAATCCACCATTTGCATCAGCTGATGAACTTGGATTATTTATTGAATTAGGTATACATAATCGATTTCTTCATCGTGCATCATCGATTATATACAATGAACCAATTGTTGGAACCTTTCATTCACCAGAAAGCACGCTGTTTTACAAAATACATGGACTGGTAGATTTTTGGTGGACTTCTTGGGAGAAGAGCCATGGTTTTAGTGGTTCACTAGCAACTGCGCGCCAGACAGACAACCAGCTTGATCTGTTCGCTGTGGACAAACAGGGACGTGTAAACGTCATGTGGGTAGTAGGAACAGGAAATTGGCAAGGACCGGTTCCTCTGACTGCACCGAACTATGTTCCACGTAATGCGGTATTAACAACCGCACATCAAACAGATGAACAACTTGATCTATTTTTCGTGGATAGTCAGGGGCGTGTAAACGTCATGTGGGTAGTGGGAACAGGAAATTGGAATGGACCAGTTCCTCTGACTGCGCCGAATTTCGCCTCTCCTGGTTCGGATATAGTAGCCGCACATCAAACAGATGAGCAGCTTGATCTATTTTTCGTGGATAGTCAGGGACGTGTAAACATCATGTGGGTAGTGGGAACAGGGAATTGGAATGGACCAGTTCCTCTAACTGCGCCGTACTATACTTATAATACGGGATCGAATCTTGTGACTGCACATCAAACAGACGAGCAACTTGATCTATTTTTCCAGGACACCTCGGGACGTATAAATGTCATGTGGGTAGTAGGAACAGGAAATTGGCAAGGACCGGTTCGCCTGACTGCACCGTTCAATCCGTTTTTCAGTCGAATCGGAGCGACTGCACGCCAAACGGACGAGCAAATTGACCTGTTCGCCGTGGATGATCAGGGACGTGTACATGTCATGTGGGTAGTAGGAACAGGAAGTTGGCAAGGACCAGTTCCTCTGACTACACCGAATTTCGTCCCAATTATTACGCGTCCAGCGACTGCACGTCAAACGGATGAGCAAATTGATCTGTTTTTCGTGGACAAGCAGGAACGGGCAAATGTCATGTGGGTAGTAGGAACGGGAAATTGGCAAGGACCGGTTCCCCTAACTGAACCGAATTACGTTCCACGGGATACGCGTTTAGTGACTGCGCGCCAAACGGACGAGCAAATTGACTTGTTTTTCGTAGACAAATATGGACGTGTAAACGTGATGTGGGTAGTCAATACTGGTCCTTGGCAAGGACCTATTATCTTGGGGTAGGACTGAGATACGTGTGAAAATTAATTTAAAAAAACTTCCGCTAACGAATTTCACGTCAACTAGCCTCTTTTGTGGAGGCTAGCTTTTTTGTTTAGCGTGGTTTTTTTCTAAAATACTGACGATACTCCTGTATATACATAGCTCCATACCCGTTATTTCACAACAATTTTCACTTTTGCTCCATTTGGTAATTTCTCAACTTTATTACCTATATACGAACCAGCACCACGATTATCAGCTGGTTTTATATGTCTTATGTCCGCACCTTTTCCACCTTCACGACACAAAGCCATAGGGTATTCATCCCGATCATACCCTTTTTTCGTTGGAACATTTGCTAAAGACTGTTTTCTCCTTTCTGCGGCTCCATCCCGATCAATTGTACAAATATCTGTCTTGCCATTTGCAATCGCATCTTTAATATGTGCCGCGGTTTCTGGATACTTATTTGATGGAAACTCTATAACTTGTGCAATTTCTTGTGTTCCACTTGTTTGTTTTGCAGGATTTGAATTCTGAATTGCTGAACATCCCGAAAATAGTAACCCCATTACTAAAAAACTACTTACCGCCCCTTTAAAATTCATTATGCTCCCCCTTATGAAAATCTTAATCGAATTGGCTAAACACGTAATCATAAAATGCATCTGCAACATTCTCCACAAGATGATAAGAAACATACTTCTCCAATGCTTTCATTAACATAGGCTTTTCACCTATAAAATTAATCGTGTAATCCATTAAGAAACTCCAATTCCAGGATGGAATTGCAATCAAACAACTATGTTTCATCTCATGTTCACAAAAATAAACCGTTGGTGATCCACATTGCTTTAATACTTCAAACTCAACAGACTCCATTTGTTATCCCCCTTACTCTATAGTGTGAAATCCTCCATTGTTTTACGAATTTCATCTGCTTCCACACCAATGTATTGTAAAGTTTGCCCTTGTGTCGCATGGCCAAATAGTTTCATCAAATAGTACACATCTTTCTTTCTCTGGTAATAGTGATATCCAAACGTTTTTCGCATACTATGTGTTCCCCACTGTTCTGAATCAATACCGCAAGCCTCGGCCGCTTTATGCAAAAAAGTATGAGCCATTTGTCTTGTAATGGGTTTATCTCCTTGACGACTTGGAAAAAGCCAATCAGAATCAGCACGATTACTTGTGTATTTCGCGATTTCTTGTTGTAAGACTGAATTGAAATACACTTCTACCGTTGTATCTGTTTTTTCCATTTTAATTTTCATGACATCTTTTCCACGAACATCTTTTACACGTAATCGTAAAATGTCACTGATACGTAAACCTGTATTAATTCCAAAGTAAAATAAAAAGTAATTTCGATATGAGGAATTTTGTAGTAACCAATCTTTCATTTGTTCAATTTTTTCTAATGAACGAATCGGCTCTTTTGATCCAGGTTTTCGTCCTCCTTTCGCCATAAAACACGACCTCCTAATTCGATGTTGTTACCTATAATATGTAAAACTTAATTTAACTATAACTTCATTTTGTTAAACTGACAATCTTTTTCTTTTCATTTTATAGCGAAAAAAACCAGTAATACCATAGAAAAACGCATGATATCACAGGTTCTTGTGAGTTTAACATTTTGTATGTTTTGTAAAGCTTATATTTCATTCACATTGGATGTGCTACAATAGGTAGAAATACAATATTAAATCGTATTACATCAAAAATCACATTAAGATACATAGGAATCACTAAGATAAATAGAGAATATACCCAATTCATTTTGCACCTAATTAGGTTATCAAATATACTCATCAAGGGGTCCTACTAAATGAAAAATTTATCTCTATATAGTTATTCAATGAAATAATTTTTTTGTTATGCAAAGTAAGAAAAATGTATAATGGCGGTTTAAAGATAAAATATATAGGAGTTGAATAGTAAATGAAAGATATTTATGAATTATTGCTACAAGTTTATCCGCTTGTCACAGAAGTAGAAGAAAAACCATGCACTGAATATGAAAAGTTAAAAATTAAAGAATCATTAAAAAAGTTACTTTTAGAAAGAGAAAAATGAATAAATCTTACTAATAAATTAAATAAAAAAGAAAATAAGGATCTGATTGACTTAAGTAATTAGGTTTTCTAAAATCACAAAGATTTTATCCGCCAAATGTTTAGACTAAAATATATTTTTTCTAGAAATCTATTACTATCTATACTCTTCTCCTTAAATATAAATCATAATAGCCTTACACGAGAAATTTTTAGAATATTGTTGTTTTTTGGAATACTTATGGTATAATTATCCATGTAATATATTAACAAAAAGAGAGGGAGATATGCATGAAGAAAAAAGCGATTACATTTGCTTTATTGGGATTACTAGCAGTAGGTTCTGTTGTACCAATAACAGCAAAAGCTGCAGAAACATGGGATTATGGATATAATCAATCAAAAATGCAGTGGTATAACCATTATTTACATTCTTCGTTAAAACACTATGGTACAATTACCAAAAACGGTGTAACTTACTATGGACCAGTTGCAAATCCTGGAGGTTGGTCGATGTTAAATTTAGATTTTAACGGACCATACGCTGTTAGTTATAATAAGCACGTTCTATAATACTAGTTGCCAAAAGGGATTTATATATATTAATAAATCCCTTTTTGCTTTGAAAAGGTGATAAATATATGATTGAAATAATAAATATGTGCAAGGCATTTAATAGAAAAACTATTTTTAAAGATTTTAGCTTAGAAGTAAAATCAGGCGAGTTCATTGGTATCGTCGGAAAAAGTGGTCAGGGGAAAACGACTCTTTTAAATATAATGGGTACTTTAGAAGAAGCTGATTCAGGTATTGTAAAAATAATGGGTAAAGAAATACATAAAAGAAAAATAAAACGACTTTTATTAAGAAATCACTTAGGTTTTATCTTTCAAAACTACGCTTTAATAGATAACGCAACAGTAAATGAAAATTTAGAAATTGCTCTCAAACATAAAAAATTGAAGAAAAAACAAAAACATGATGCTATATCTTTAGTATTAAAAGAAGTAGGTCTTGTTGATTATGAAAAGGAAATAGTACATACCCTGAGTGGTGGAGAACAGCAACGTGTTGCAATCGCTAGATTGCTACTTAAAGATCCTTCTTTAATTTTAGCAGATGAACCAACTGGATCATTGGATAGTGAGAACCGAGATATTATTGTATCCTTGTTTCAGAAATTACATAAACAGGGAAAAACAATTATTATGGTGACTCATGACAAAGATTTAACTAAATTCTTTTCAAGAACAATAGAATTATAAGGGAGGAATGGTTATGAAAAAATTAATTTTTCTTCTCTTTATAACCACTTTTATAGTTATAAGTTTTTTATCTATAAAACAATTTGAATATATTCAATTTCAATCTTTTAATAATGATAGTACAGGTGAAAAATGGAATCTAATTGTGGAAAATGGGGATTCTCAAAAAAGCAAATTTGAAAATTTTCGTTTATTAGAAAAGATGGCAAAACAGGCGAACGTAAACTTCCAAAGAATATCTTATGAAAAGGATAAAAATAACAAAGATAAGACAGTATATTATGTGGCCTTTTTTGAAAATGATAAATACTTTGAGGGATTAAAATTAAAGGCTGGTAAATTTTTAAATATAAATAGCGATCAAAATGATTTTATGTCAACTATAAAAACTCATAACAATCATCAAGTAGGTCAACTTGAAATTTTTCATAGTTTTGACCCAATAGAAATTCGTCCAATGATTGCCGCTGAAAAAACAAAGGACATCAAAGGTACATATACTTTAAATGGAAAAGAAAACGCAGAAAAATTAAAAGATCTAGCATCTGAATATGGATTTATTGTAAAAATTTCAAAAGAGGAAGCTCAAAGTTCAATTACCCAATATCCTTATCAAGATATGATGTACAAAGCATCATTAATATTATGCTTATTAATAGCACTTGCAATGTTATATGATGTAATTAATAACTATAAAGAAATAGCAGTTAGATATTTATTAGGATATAATTTCTGGCAAATAGGGGCTTTTTTATTTAGGAAGTATATTATAGTTTTCCTAAGTTCATTATCTATAGGAATTTCAGGGCTATTAGTATACTTATATTTTTATAACGGGTTCCAACAATTGTTCCCTTTTCTATATTTTTGGTTAAACAATATAACTCCATTAATTTTAATTATCTTACTAATATTTATCGTTACATGGTTAGGGACCAAAACCATAAATATTTCTCAAATGATTAAAAATAAAAAACCTATAAAACCATTGTTTTATATAAATATTATTATTCGGTTTGTATTAGCTATTTTTCTTACATTGGGATTACAACAAGGAATTAGTTCTTTTCTTGGACTTAAAAGTACTGTGGATAAAGAAAAAAAATGGTCTCTATTAAAAGACTACTCTTATTTAGGAGTAATCTCAGAATCTGAACCAGGACTATTAAAGTCTCAAAATGAGGAAGAAAAGCGACAGTTTCAATTATTATATACAGAACTAGAGTCACAGGGAGCTTTTTATATTTCTCCATCTGCTTACTATATGGATAGTTCTGAAATTCCTATAGGCCCAAACCCTTGGGGAATGGATGGAAAGAAAGTTGAAATTAACAAAAATTATCTATCTGTAAATCCGATTATTGGAGTTGATAATAAACGGGTGGAAATTTCAGATGACCCTAATTCTAATGAAATAACTGTCATTGTACCAAAAAAATTTAAGAAATACGAAAATGATATTAAAAGTACTATAGCAAAAGATTATATAGGTATATATAATGAAACAGATTCTATCCCTCCCAAAGTGAATATTTTATATGTTAAAAATAATCAATCTTACTTTACCTTCTCTACAAATATGGCAGAAAAGAATAACTATGAAATAACTGATCCAATTGCTATAATAGTAAATAGTAAATTTGATCCACGTATTTTGGCAACTAGCATTTCTATGGGATATGGTTATTATACTAAAAATAGCGATCGTGAAAATCCTTTCAAAGTAACACAAGATACTTTAAAGAAGCATAATTTTGATAAGGTTTGGCAACCTATTTCTGTAGCTTATTCTAATGTGGAATTAAAGATAGCAAATAACAAAGAATTGCTACAATTAGCCACAATTTATTGTAGTCTATTTGTAATCTTGGCAGCTGTTTTACTATTTTTCTCTTCTATGTATTATTTAGAAATGAACAAAAAGTCATTAGCATTACAATGGATTTTTGGTTATAACTTTTTCGAGAAACATTATCTCGCTTACTTGGTAATATTGGTATTTTGGAATTTTACGTTTGCGATTTGCTTTTTTAATACAAGTAACACTTTATTACTTGTAAAAACAATCATAGGACTTACAATTTTCGACATAATATTAATCAGTATTATTTTAAGCATAAAAGAATATAATATTACGAAACAGATACTTATAGAAAAATAATGTTGAAAAAGGAGATTAAATGGGTGAATAATAAAAAGATAACGGTTAGCTTTTTAATTATTATCCTCCTGCTATCTTTAGGAGCTTACTTTTACTTCTTCTTTTTAGAAAAAAAAGAAGAAGTAACTAATACAAATAATGAAAAAAGTTATCAACAAGAAAAAAGTTCAAATACAAGCTCGATTCCAGTTAAAGAAAATAAATACTATGTTGTTTACATTAAACAAAAAAATGGCAATGGTTCATCCTTTGTTCCTGTAAAACTCAATCCTGGTTTTAAAAATGACGCTGATTTTAATGTAAGTATTTCATTTGATGATTATGGAAATATCATAAACGATAACAAAATTATTGTGATTGATAATTTTGTTATTTCAAAGGAAAACAAAGAAATGATTAAAAAAATAGCAGGAATAAATGAATATAATGAAGCCCTGCAAGAAATTGAAGATCGAGTAAATGAGACTAAAAACAATCTAAAAAAAGAAGGACATATTTAAATAAAGAGAGTCCATCAAATTCTTATATATGGCTATATGTACGAGTATACTTAGTATGATAAAACATAATCTATTAATTACTTATATTTGTAAAACAGGCCCTTATGCTAAAGTACATAAGGACCTGTTTTTTTATGGAAATGGTGAAATTATAAAAAGTTATTCATCAGTAAATATTAATGTTAAGCCAAGATAATATTTAAAATTTGATACTAGTGTTGGTTTGAAATAATGATTGATGATTTTAAAAGAAGTCTGATCATTTATAAAAAAATTGATAATTAATAATAAGATCCCGATATAAATTAATTAGGTAGATCAAAAAGCGTTCGCTATTTTTATGGAAAATGAATAGTTAACATATTCTTTACTATTTAAGCAGAAAAACAAAAAGAACTTGTAGAAGTCACTACAAGTTCTTTTTGCTTTAAAGCGAATACACGGGACACATAAATTATTTCATTATTCATAACGGGGAAACCATATTGATTACGGCTTGATTCCATTATATAACAAATATTAAAATCTCGGGTTTTGATGTTTGAAAATTATGTGAATTAATCAATAAAGGTCCACCCTTCCTCTAAAAATCTCATTTATTGATTTTATATAAACCGTTTTAAATCAACGTAGATATCATAATAAATTAATAAAAATATATACATAGGTAAATAAAGAAGAATGGTGCATTCTTATAGAAATACGTATATTTATATTCTGGATTAATTAACTATAGGAAAATGATCTTCATATTATAACTACATATAATTCTTAAATATATGTAAATGGAATGTTTTTATCTCTTTTACTTAAATGATGAAGAAATTAGTTGTGGAAAAATTAAACAAATGTTTATTTGAAATGTTTTGTTTATGAATCAAAATTTGAGATATGAGATAATACAGGATTCAATTGCCTACTTTGTTAAATTTAACATTTATCATATAAATATTATATAACAAAGAAAAAGAAAACTAAGTTCATCCATAATTTTTGAAAACAACCACCCAATATCCATATAAAAAACTATTATTTTATTAATAATACCTTTAGTTATCATTAAACTTATCAAACAATAGAAAACAAAAATAACAATCTAATAAGGATTGTTATTTTTGTTTTCTATTTACAGATTTTCAGATATAAATTCACACAGCTTTAAATTTATAATTATACAACACCTAATATTTTACTTACTATTTGAACAAGTAAACCACTCGCAGTATTTTGAAAGAGATCAGATAAGAATTCTTTATTATATTTTTTAATAATTGATTCAAAAAGAGAAATATCTTCCTTTTTACTGGCAGCAAGAGCTTCAATACTTGCTTTTTTTACATCGGATTCGATTTTGATAGAAGATATCACTTTTTCTAAATCAGAAATAATTTCTTCCCAATTAAAATTCGGGGGTATGTTACTAGTATTTAAATGGTTATTGTTACCGAAATTCGCTCCTTGTATAGAAGTACCTTTAATATCTCTAATATTGACAGAATTATCTTCATTATGTTTATTAAAACTTTTTGCATTATGTGAATTTACATTAGAGTTTTCTTGGATAGTTGCATCAAAAACATTATTATTTCCGCTTACTTGATAATCATTTCCATAAATTATTTTTTGTTCTTTTATATTTACTGTAGATTCCATATGTTTATTGTTAAAAGCGTTCTCTACAACAGACTTGGCTTCTTCTAAAAAAGGCTTGTCTGAAAAATAAATTCGATAGTATTTTCCTGAATTCATTTGAAAATTTAAGTATTGTCTATTACTTGAATATGATTGATACATTAACCATATATACATACCAGAAAGCCCACATCCAATTAATCCAACCATTAAAAATTCAAATAATATAAAGAATGAAATTAAGAAAATAAAAATAGCGATAAATGGAACTTTAAATTTCTTTTTACCTGCATATAAAAGCGCTATATTACTTAAATTTAAAGTAATATCATTAAATTTTAAAATGTTATCTTTTATAGTAAAAGACTCAGTTATAATTTCCTTGTCATCAGAATTGATGAATGTTTGAAGGTTTTTCTCCATATTAATAAGCTCCTTAATAGATATTAATTTCCTATTAGGGGTCACCATATCATTTCGAGGAATTTGTACATTTAGACACATTTTAAACATTTACTACACATTAAGAGCTATCTGTCCAGAAAACCTTATGTTTTTGCAGTGTGTAAACAAATCAATGTTCAATTAAACTTAGATTTTTATCTTTCTAAAACATCTATTAAACATTAAATAATGTTGTAATGATAAAAATTTTTAGCCCGTCCCGCATAAATTTTCAATAATGATATTGTGATCCCTCTTACTCAACCAAAGTAACCTCCCCCCTTTTTTTTCCATTATATCAGTAATTCAATCAAGTAACTAAAGAAAAATTACTATGGTACTTAAGCAATATACTCGGAATAAATCCCAAAACCGTATTCAAGTAATTCCCATATTATACTTACAAAATGGTATGTTCATTCTTTTGAAATGCTCACAATAGAACTATAAAACCTAATCTAATTTAAATTATACTATTACTTTTAAATTTTTATTTTCTCTATCCAAACTTGAATTTTTATTTTGATAATTTCAAGTTTTTCAGTAAGCATCTTTTCAAAAGCCTTATAAAAAGCATTATTTGATACAGCAATGAAAAATAAGATAAGATAGGTTACTTTTTTATTTTCATTTACTATAATTCCCTTGAATCCCCATTCCTTTAAAACTTTTTCACTGGCCATAACTAATGAAAAAGCTCCTGAAAAATAGGTAACCCAAAAATGTACTCGATAAAACTTCGTCAAGAATATTTCCGAATCGTATCTCCAAATATAAATAAAGTGTAAAATTATAGATGATAGAATAGAGAAAATACTAGCCATTATTAACATACAGAGAAAGATTTCTATTGAATCTGGAGCGAAAAATATTGTGAAAAGCGGCTCTGCAAAATAAACCATTTGAATCCCAAATGCTACAGTACAAAAATATAAAATGAGAAAATAACAAAATACCATGTTAATTATATAACCTCCTGATATGTATTTGTATCAATATATATTATCATATAAATTTAATATAGAATTCCCAACTATAAAAAACATAAGTTTGCACAACAAAACAAAATTATGGTTAAAACAAATAACTACTAATTTTACTGCTATTCTGTATCTATATTTTTTAATATATTATGTATGAACTTATCAAGTGTATTTTATTTCCATATACTCAATGTATATTCCCCCCAGATATATTTACCTTACTTTAGAAAAATTAAGACTTAAATTAGTGGAAATTATCTTAAAAAATAACATCTATACATGCAATAATGAACAATTCCTCTTTTAGTTTGTAAAGGTATACCTTTACAAACAGTTAAAGAACATCTATGAAACATTGAAACATCAAGTTTATAAAGGTCATTAAGATTATTTTGTAAACGTTTATTTTTAGTGAACACCTTTATAAACGAAAGTAGTATAATTGTGGTAACAAATGTAGGGAGCATATTAAATATGGCAAATATTTATGGATATATATGTGTAAGTACAAAAGATCAAAATGAACAACGTCAATTACATAAGATGATGGAAAGAGGAGTGGAAGCTCGGCTTATTTTATGTCGAAATTTGCTTAGCGTATATTTTCGTTAAAATGTGGGGCGGTACCCCTAAAACATTTTTTAACATGTTTATTCATCTTGTAACAGCCATGCTTTACTACCTGTCTAACATCCACTATCTTATTTACTTCATTTTTCAACATATCTGAAACATCTACAACAATTGTGTTTATTAAAACACTTACTACACGCCGGTACTGGGCCTTATAAAAGGTGTATATCTCATCAAAAGTAATAAATATATTTTTGGTGTAAAAAAACAGCTAATTTATTGCTGTCTTTTTACTTTTTGGTAGATGAATATTCAAATGTTAAGAATAAAAAATACGAATCCCTAAAAAGGCTTCGCTTCAAGAGGCTAATAAATAAATAGTAATACATAGAAAAATAGATTAGAAGGGTATTAATAACTTTATATTAACCTATATGTCACATTGGTATAGGTATATTTCAAGATATGCAACATTACATATAATTTATAGTTGATAATAATTCTCGTTGTAATTATAATAGTTACAGGTGAAGTTATATATTGTCTAAGCCTAAGTATGTTTTTAAATACAACATGAATGGAGATGTTTTAGGATATGAAAAAAATCATTTTAGCTGGTGCATTAGGAATTGCAACCCTTGCAGGTACAAATTTGCCAGGATTAGAGGTAACAAAAGCTAGTGCAGCTGTTGAATCAAATATTTCAACCATTGAAGGTCGTGTAGTGGAAGTTACAGGAAATACTATCTATATTGAAGTAAAAGAATCTAACGAGCATATTGACAATGCTAATCGTTTTAGTATTACTACAACTAACTTTAACCCTAATGTAAAAACTGGTGATTATATAACAGCTACCGGTGCAATGATGCGTAATTTTGAGGATTATATGATTGCACAGTCTGTTGGAAAAGTTGAAAATGATCCTATTTTAAACCGTGAAGTAAATGGCTATGTAACAGGTGAAATTATTGAAATAGGAAATAGATTTAACGACTCTAACTACGTAATAGTTCCTTATATCAATCAATTTGGTCAAAAGGAAATTATAGAAGTTCGTTTAACTCAAGGACAAAAATTTAACCTGGGAGATAAAGTAAGAATTAATATGGAATTTGCTTTTGGTCGCGGTAATATTAATGCAGATGCAACTGTTAAAGATAATATTCAAAAAATTGATAAAACCAATACTCAATCTCATCAAGATGATCGATGGATTTGGTCTTAATATAAAATTTTATTTTTCTCTTAATCAAGAAAATATTTTATTTGTTTTAGCTAATTTTTTTGTTAAGAATATGTAGAATTAAAATATAAACCAACTAAATGTATAAACCCTTTAATCAAAAAGAACTTGTAGTTTTATCTACAAGTTCTTTTTTTATATTACTATAAATATCTAGCATTTTTACGAGACATTTCTTCTTATATATTTATCAATCTTTTTATAACAACCATGCTTCACTACCTGTCTAACATCAACTAATTCATTTGTTTCAGTTCCCAACACATCTGAAACATCTACAACAATTGTATTTGTTAATACACTTACTACGTATCCGGTTAATTGCAAAGAAGGATTCTTACGATATGGGAATTGAACACAATCTCCGATTTTTACTGTTGTTATATTTTTCATATGACAACCTCCTAAATCATAATTGATTCATCGAATACCTTTTTATTCTTCTTTGTTTTCTTCATACTGTTTAGCAAGTTTGTAAAATGAAGAACGTTTTATATCATACTTCTTCATGGCCCCTACTGCTGTAATTGTACCAGACTTCCATTCTGTATAAGCAGCAATAAATTCTTCCGTAATTTCAACAGGAGGACGCCCTAAACGTTTACCTTGTTTTCTTGCAAGAGCAATTCCTTCCGCCTGGCGTTGTTTAATATCATGCCGCTCTTTTTCTGCGAAAGCAGATAAAATTGTAAGAGTTGCCTTTTGGATTGCACTTTGAATCACATCATTGGTACTCTCACCTATGTAATTAACATTAATAAATGGCTCCTTTATGAATTCCAAATTAATTTGGTTCTTTTCATAATATCTGAATTCTTCTAAGACATCATTCATACTTCTTCCAAGTCTTGTTAAAGAATCAAACACAATGGTATCTCCAGTACGAACCAAGCGTTTCAACATTTGATAATTCTCACGTTGCATATTTTTCCCAGACTGTTTATCAATAAAAATATCTCGATCTTCTATACCTAGATCCTTCATATTTCGAATTTGTCGTTCTTCATTTTGATCTTTGCTAGAAACTCGTACATATCCAAATTTTTTATATCCCATTTCATTGCACCTCATCAATTATTATACCATTTTTATCTGTAAATGTATCAAAAGTAAACAGACATCTGTAAAATTAAAAAACAATATTTACAGATGTTGTTTTCCATAGGTTGACATATGTCTGTAAAAGTACACCTTTATAGACACACAAAATACTTCCCATATCTTCGAACACATAATAATAAAAACCCATTGACCTCATGTACACATACTGAGATCAATGGGTTTTTATCAGTTTAACATTCTGTATCTTTTGTAAAATTCATTACTGTGTTACATATTCTGAATCAGATAGCTAAATACTTAATGATATACAAATTTTATAAAAAGGAGGAAATTTTATGTCTGTAACGATTGATGTTAATTTAAAAGAACTTCGATGCCTTGATTCTAGTGGAGATAATTGGCCTGAGAGACCCACTGAATTAGAAATCCGTGGTGGTCTAGGTGTAAGTGTAGGAACAACAGCATTTCCGCCGGGAAATCGAGAATCACACACTCTTTTTAGAAAAGCAGATGGTGCTGGTATTGAGATTTCTCCGTATACTGGAGGTGGAGTCCATGTGCTTAATCTTAGCAAGCAATTGGCTGTTCATCCTAATGAATTTGTGTGGATAGGTGGTGTCTTAATGGAGGAGGATGCTTTTTCCTCAGATGATCATCTTGGAGATCATAGACCAAATATAAGTTTCAATGAATTTAATAATATGAGTAGGGGGAGTACGTTTCAGAAACCTGTAAGATTTTCTGACAATGGCCAAGTAGTTGAAGCTGTTTATGAATTCCGAAGAGTTTGATGTTTTTACTATTACAACCATCTGACTTCAAAACCATATCCGTTTATAATACCTTTCTTCATTTAAGCACCCTTTTAGCTAAATAAGAAGGTATTATAATGAATAGGTCATGTTTTCAACCTGGCCATTATAGGGTGTATCCTCGTAAAGTTGCGATTGGGGGAAAGGACGATTAGGCAAGCCGATGTGCGGCTAAGCCATACAGTTCACAGTTCGTTGGCATGGAAGTAAAAACCGATTATAAATCTTTACCTCTACAGGCAAATGCCTGTAGTTTGATCACAATATTTAGGGGGGCGCCTATGGCAACCAAGGTTATTGACGTTTCAATCGCGACTATAAGAAACACAGGATCTGAGCGCGTCTCACCAGAGGGCAATATTTGGGGCAGGATTGTCCGCGCTGTAAACGATGACGAGATATTTCAGTCAGAGAACATATACAATGGGGGAATGGGCATTCTGCCAGGTCAGAGTCTGACTATCGGCGTCAATAAGCGACTTACTGTTCATCACTTCGGCGAGGAGAGCCCAGGGCACCTTAATCAAATGTTGGTCTTTCAGTACGACCTGAAGCAACGCTATGTTGTCCTTGGGCACGTTGAAGAGGATTTATATTTTGGCTCGTACAGCTTCAAGGTACGATTTGACGATATCGCTGGGTTCCAAACATTCTCTGTTCCCTATAACACTACACATGGCCACAAAATCGAGGTAGTATATACGGTAAATCTCGTCGCCAGTAATTAAAAGACATCTTAACGGGGTGCTTCAAAATGTTGGTGAAACCCCATATATATCACTCCTTCCTACACGGGGTAGCACCAACATTTCGCAACTTTAAGATTTTGTTGAATTAATTGAAAAGTTATGTCGTTTTTCATTTCGTGTAAAATCCTATCCAATCAACCTATTAATGCACCATTTTTCTTCATTTCTTATCCAAACAAAAAGATTTGTGCTCCAATTTTTAAAATTATTGTCCAGCATCACATAATAGTCCCATAAACTAATAAAAAGCCTTGTTGTATAAACAAGACTTTTCCCCTTTTATTTCTGTTCGATTGCATATCGACTATCTTCGGAAACACATAAACTTGCCTCATTCACTGTTATACTACATTTTCCTAATCGCCGCTTTACTTCCGATTGTAATTTTTCATTTGCTTCCTCTAAAGAACTTGCTGGAATAATTGTAGATTGTGAGCCTGTTACCTTGCCACTATACATCACCGAAAAGTTCAATTCATATTGATGTATCAAGATTTCTCCACTCCTTTTTTCATGGATTTCCTCACAGATCATTCTTATTTGTCGCTTGCTCCTGTTGTTTTTGAAGATAGGTACGCATTTGCGGTACATACCAGCTTTTTCTTAATCGGATGATCGCAATTCCCACAATTAAAATCAAAAAGGCTTGTAGGAAAATATCTTGTGTTTCCCATAACGTGCACAAATACAGAAGACTTCC
The DNA here is from genome assembly GCF_022663835.1 of Bacillus cereus group sp. BfR-BA-01347. Lineage (NCBI taxonomy): Bacteria > Bacillati > Bacillota > Bacilli > Caryophanales > Bacillaceae > Bacillus > Bacillus cereus group sp. BfR-BA-01347. Next base: position 29,838 of record NZ_JAKUGG010000032.1, read on the forward strand.
CGAACAAAAATAATACATGGCCAATAATAGGTTTATATTTGCGATTATCATTTGTTTCTTTACAATCGCGGCAATTCCTGCCAAAACAAGCGTACAAACTCCTATACTTAGCAAAATATATGCAATAACCTTAAAAAAAATCATCCTCACACCCCCTTTTCTCTAAAAACTCATTTAAACCACTCAAAAGACCGAATAAAAGACGTAACCTCATTCAATACTAAATGTATTAATAGCTCCTTTAAAATCAATTACAAACGAATCTGAAACGTCATTTTTTCTGAAAGGGGAACTTTTTGTGTTGAAAATCATATATACTTTGTTTTCCGACACATCCCATTGAAAAGCCTGTAAAAAAAGTTGCACCAATGATTTTCAATCCCCATTGCCACGTGTTTTCTTGTAAAAAATGATGCGATACGTAGAGGCATACCCCTGTACAAATAATGATCCAAATTCCATATTCATCATATTTTCTTTGTTCTAATTTTTGTTCGTGGAACGGATACACCTGGATAAACAAAAAGGCTATCAGCAAAACTGACAGCCCAATTCCAAATACAATCATTCTTTATCGCCCCATTTCCCCTTAATTCCCCCCCGTTATAGCGCTTCTGTAACAATTGCTGTATACGTGCCGCATACATTTTAAAATAGGGAATGTTTTGCGCGGCAACCTTTCCAAAGTCCATTTGCATTAATGTTTCTTCTAGCAATTTAAACTCAAATTCTAGGAATTTATCATGCTGTTTCTGAATCGAATGCGGGATATTATGCAAGGCATCCGCAATTTCTCGTACATATGTCACACTGTATTCATCTTGATTTGAATAGGAAAATACATTTCGAATCAATACAAACGTTTCTTGCAATACTTCATACCCTATATGATGCAATACATTTTGATTCACCAACTCCCTCATTCCTTTCTCTATGGTCCTTCAATTCCTGTATTGATTTGGAACTCATAATTTTCTACAAACCATTTCTCACCTTCCAATACTAAATTTAATTTCATAGTGTGTTTTTCTTGTTGTTCTGTTCCATCAACCGTTACAAGATAATCATATTTAACCGTTACATCCGCCTTATTATCAGCGGTTTTGATGTAGTACATATCTGTTATCTTTGCTTTGGTTTGAATATGCATAGAGCCATCATCTTCTATATGGTTATGTGCATCCCCTGGCGCGTTTAATAATTTGTTTCTTGCTTCCCCTGTTATCATTTCTTTGATCTTCTCAAATCCTGGCTTTTCTTTTTGCTTGTTATCATTCTGTATTAGCAGCTCTACAAACTGTTTTGCTACTTCTTGCCCGTTATCTTGGGTATTTTCTGTTAAAACTGTTACACGCTTTTCCAATGCTCGATTCTCTGTTTTTAGCTCTTTTACTTGTTCCGTCCATTTCTTTTCTGTCTGCTCAACTTTATACTGTAAGGTGCGATTTTGATTCCATAACCATACACTGATACCCACTAGTACAACTATGATTAAACCAACGATTCCCTGTTTCATCCCTAATCCTCCCTTTCTTTCCGCTTATTTCGGCAAATAAGGTGCTGGGTCGATTTGACCAAACCTCAAAGATGTTTTGATCTCAAAGTGAAGATGTGGCCCTGTTACTTGCCCTGTTCTTCCGCAAACACCTACTTGTTGCCCGACTCCAATGTTTTGTCCTTCTTGTACAGTAATGGACGACATATGACCATATAAACTCCAATATCCATTCCCATGATTGATAACAACTACGTTTCCGTATCCGCCAAACCCTGAACCGGAAGCGCCAAATTTCGCCCACTCTACAACGCCACCTTTCGACGCGGCAATTGCGGTGACACCGTCCTGGCAAGAATAATCAATACCTTTATGAATGGTGCCCCAGCGTGGTCCAAATGGGCTTGTAATCGTCGTTTGAGCGATAGGACGAATAAATCCTTGTGAGCTTGCTGATCCGGTATCTACAACGCCGCCTGGCTTTCCCGCTTCACAATTGAAAGTAAGTCCGCCCATTTGCGCCACAAATTTTTTTACTAATACTGGCCATAAACCATTTGTGCCATGCGGATCATTTGCGGCGCCTGGTGGTGCATATTTCGCTCCAATTGCTTCTATTGTTGTAATCCCCATACCGATATAGTTTTTATATAAGTTTCGCGCCATAGCGTTGATTCCTTCATCTAAAGTGGCAAATTTCATAAACCCTTTCATTTGTGAACTGCTAGGGTCCATGAGGCCACCAGGGTTGTTATAGTTCTTTACTGCATTAGAAGTACCGTTCCCCGTTTCCAATCTTGCAATGGCTGCTAATAAAACGGGATCGATTTGGTTTTGTGTTCCTGCATTTAAAAAAGCTTGTGCTTTCCCTGTAAAAACGCCGCCTAGGTGGGGTTGTAATTCTTCTGGTGCCACTGATTTTCCACCTGGCCGACAAACCGTCATTCCATTACTTGGGATGGTTGCTGGCGCTTCCTCTTCTTTTTTACCAATGCCTTGCCCCAAAACGATAAATAAAAGAAATCCAATACAGACGAACAATCCTATCGTGAAAGTGGAACTCCCAAAAAGAAATGTCAGTAACCAGGATTTCTTTTTCTTCTTCTTTTTTTGTTCTTGCGCAATCTCTTCTTGTATCGTTTTGTCTACGACTTCTTTTATTTCTGGTCTCATATCATCCCTCCCCCTTTGCAACATGTATCAAGATTGATTGGAATACTTTCGAATAATCAGCCCATATGCAAGAGCTAAAAGAATGGGTATAATCGCAAAAGTATGAAATAGAAACGTTAAAACAGTAGATTGCTGATTTTGTATAAAGTCTAATAATCCAAAATGACCGATTCCTACAAACCAAATGAAAAATGCTAGTTTGGCCCTGTCATCAATAAGGCAACGTAACTCATTATGGATAATTTGAAGAGTTAGAAGAATAAGCGTATACCAGATAAGTAATCCTAAACCAATCCATCCTAATAAATCTGTTGGCCATTCTCTCTGTATGAAAAGAATGATTATGTTCATCCAACCTAAACACCCGATACAAAGAAAAATACTGATACTCACCATTTTCATACACGTTAATCCCCATTGTTTCATAGCTATATCGCTCCTTTTTTCGTAAAAAAATAGTAAAGTCCTAAAAGTCTAGGACTCTACTCATCTTTTTTCGGTGGTTCTAAATCATCTAAGTCGTCTAAGTCTTGTGGATCACTAGGCGGAATCCAGTTTTCACTTCCAGCGGCTACAGCTTCATACTGTATATCAATTGTTTCCGCTTCTTCTTGAATCGGTTCATTTTTGCTTACTTCTTTCTCATTTACTGGTGTCAAATCAGAAGAAATAGGTTCCGTTGGGATAAATGAATCAGAAGAATTTGTGTCTTGTACAGTTGACTCGACATCTATATCAGATTTTTTTGCAACAATCTCCCCAGACTCATTCACTTCTGCAGGAATAGCATCTGGAATATCTGCACTTGTTGTTTCTGTTGTATGAGGTACAATGACACCTTCTTCATTTACATCTGCACGAATTGTGTCTGGTATTAAAGGTTCATTTGCCTCTGTTTCAATTGGTGTTGAGATTTCTTGTTGTGGAATATGTGTTGAAGTTTCCTGTTCTGGCTGTATTTCTTCTCTTGAAATATCCATCGGAATTTCTTCTGTTGGAATGTCTTGTTGTGGGATATCAGATGGGATTTCTTCATATGCTTCATGATCTGGTGACACTTCCTCTAATGGAAGTTCTTGTGTTGGTACTTCTGTTTGAATCTCTTCATATGCCTCCATATCGCTTGAAACCTCTTCTAGTGGTATTTCTTGTTCTGGCACCTCTGTTTGGATTTCCTCATATGCTTCCATATCAGTTGAAGCCTCTTCTAGTGGTACCTCTTGTTCTGGTACTTCTGTTTGAATTTCTTGATATGCTTCTATATCAGTTGGAACCTCTTCTAATGGTACCTCTTGCTCTGGTACTTCTGTCTGGATTTCTTCATATCCCTCTATATCAGTTGGCACTTCTTCTCCTGTTGGAATTTCCTCGTCTTGTAAAGATACCAACTCTGGTTGAACCTCCATTTCTGATTCTTCTACTTCTGTTCCTTCTTGTTGTCCTTCCATTTCTTGTTCTAATGCTTCTTTATCTAAGCTGATAAGGTCTTGTTGCATTGGCGCTTCTTCTTCACCTGGTGTCGGTTGTTCTTTTCCTTCCTCTTCTTGCTGTGGTAAATTCCCCTCTTTGTCATGATCCTGTAGGGAAATAAGCTTTCCTTTCTTTTTATTCTCTTCTTTTTCTTGTTCCGTTTGATTATTTGGTAATTCATTCGGTATATTTGCTTGTATCAATGGATTGGCTTTTGTTTTTTCATCATCTGTCCCAGTATTTTCTAACTGGCCGCCTGCCGCTGCTAATTCTGCCGCGCTGTTAAAGTGTGCTCCCATTTTGTCTCCAATATAAGACATTGTATTTCCAGCATACTCTTTTCCTTTGTCTACAACATTTTCAGTCATAAGAGATATATTTGTGACTGTCTCATATACACCTTTCACTCGCTTAAAAGCCGCTGTAATATTATCTCTAAACAGATAGCATAGAACAAAAACAAGAATTTGGAAAATCATTGTAGATACATACCCTGCAACGCCCGCTTCTGGTAACACGTATAGCAATTCTGCCACCGTAAAGATAATGACAAGCATAACTGACATAAAGATTTTTAATGCTAATGGGCGAATCCATTGTGAAGCCCAGCTTTCAATGACTCTACGATGTCCTGGCAGTAGAGCCACCGCCATGACGATTGGTGAGATAATACTCATGACAAGGAACCATAATTGGAATGCTACAATTAATAAGCAAAACGCGATTACTGGAACACCTGCGAATGTATTTACCACATAATACATGACTGTAAATACAAGACGTTCTCCTACAGAAGAAATAACCATCATTTGGTTTCCGTCTTTAACTTCCTTTTTTATCTTTTCATCTCTATCTTTTCCCATAGGTGTTGCTAATAGTTCATCTACTCGTTTAGCACCTAATTTTTCTTTCGAATCCTCTCCATACTGTAAAAACAAATACGGTCGTTCAACTAACAAATCCCAAATCTGCTTTTTCACTGAAAAAATCGCATCTGCTTTGGAACGTCCTGGATCACCCGCAACCGTTCCTGTTGCTTTCGCTAATACCGTTACACTAATTTCAGAACTAATTGTATTCGCACTCTTTAAAATCGTACCTGCATTTCCAATGTACGTAACAATAAAAGCAATAACAAATACTGTTTTCACTAACTCACTTAGACCTTTTGAGGGTTGGCGTTTAATAAAGAAGATGTACCCCGCATAACAAGCGGATAACACACACGCAATACCGATAATTGCTGGGAAGAGTCCAGAAGATAAAAAGCCGCCTTTTCCAATACCAGCAATATTCTGCATAGCCGCGCCTAATTTATCCGCAACCGTATCTACAATGTCCAGGTTCAACGCTTGATCGACTAAGAAGATGGTTAATTGCCCCAGAATGACATTTAACTGAAAGGCCATATTCGCAAACCATTGACAGGTTGTATACAGCATCCGTTGTAAGTCTTTGCCTACACTATCATCACCAAATAAGTACCCACCAACTTTTTGAAACACATTTTTTTCATCTTCTTTTGGCTGGTACGTATCAATTTCGTAATACTTATCTTTGTAAATTCCATCTGTGTACCCACTAAATAAATTTTCGGAAATTCGTGCCCCTTTTTGTTCCTGTTTTTCTTCCGTTTTTTGATCTTCCGCTAGGGCCATATGAGGCCCTAACGGTAGTAAAAAGAATACTAGAATCATACAAATAGAGAAAAGTTTTTTCATTCCTTTTGCCCCCATTTATGGACATGTACAGGTTTTACACTTCCAACTATGTCCTTGATATTATGTTGCCAATTCCAAGTCCAGCTATAATTTTTCCATTTCCCGTCTTTTTTATCTTTCACCATTTTTAACTCCATATTTACTGTCCCATCCTTTACAGGATCATAGAATTTTACTGCGTAATAGAGTTCATTTTTCCCTTCCTCTAAATTATATCTATATAAATCGTATCTATTTCCCATACCCTTACTAGCTCCCGGATGACGTACACTTCTATCCTCATCCTTTAATGGTTCATAAACTAACGTTGCTAACTTTCCATAGTCCACTTCAATTTCAGCTTTAACGTAATCCATAACCGTTTTATCCGCTTCTTTCATATCACGTTCTTTCTGACTTTCTTGTTGATTTGCATTGCTTTTTGTTTCATTTGAGCAACCCGCAACCCCTGATACCATTAACATTCCTGCTACACATAATCCCGATAACATACGTAATTTTTTCATCGTTCCATCCTCCATATACAGATAATTTAGAATACTCTTATCTGTATTGTAATACGAATTACGCCAATTGTTGTGCGCGTTCTTCGTCTGTTTTCGTAGAGGAATCAAATGCAGTCTTTAATTCTTGGAAAACAGGATCAATTTCTACAACCGCGGTTCGCCCAAAAATGTCCTGGAATAAGGCTTCTCCGCGTCTAAGCTGGCGTAACATTAAGATATTTTCTTCTGTGACCGGTAAGTTATAGTAACGCAACATTTCTTCCGCTTCCTTATCGTATTTCAATGCAAAACAGAACTTCATCCCCACATTGGCAACCTCTTTGTTTTCAGATTGATAATCGGATGCATTTTGCGTTCCTAAATACAAGCCGATATTGTGATAACGTCCTTCTCGAATGATTTTGTCAGAAGACGCTGCACCCTCTTTATTTTTCAAAATACTAGATGCCTCATCTTGTAGATATACTTTGAAAATACTACGGTCGGAATGCATTAAGGATTTACCAAATGCAGCTAACGCAATTAAGATACTACGAGATAATTTGTCTGTAACACTCTCATTCTTGTCCTCTGATTTTGGAATGCGTAAGTGTTGAATTTGTAATACTTGTAACGGACGTTCTAGGCTTAATACGCGGTAATCTTGACCTGGTCTACCAAACAATAAATCTCCTAACTGGATGCCTTCTAAAGTTGCTAAACGATTTGTAAGAGCGTTTAATCGTTCTAATTCAGTTGGCAATAAGTTAGGTTCTTTCTTCATTTCCTCTAGTTCTTTACGAACCAAAGTTAAACATGCGTCTTCTTTTTTTGCTACTCGTTCAATCGCTTTATATAAATAGTCATATCGGATATCTTCTAATCCTACATCCGATAGGAACGTTAAAATTTCAAGTGCTAAACTCTTTGCATCTTCTATTGTTGCGCTTATTCGGAATGGGTCTAAACAGCCCGCATCCTTTTTACCCTTCCCAAGCGTCCATACTTGCAAGGTATCCGCGTTGAACCCTGGCAATAATTCTGGCCATCTTGTGCGATCCCCCTTAGGATCGATGATAAATGCCCTTCCGCCACTCATAACAATCCAGAAGGCGAGTAAATTCATTAAGAAGGATTTCCCTTTCCCTGTTTGCCCCGCAAACATAACCGATAAACTTTCAAACGCTGTTACAATGTTGTCTAATGCTTTCGCCGCGAGTTCTGGACGAATAAAAACAGGACGATTTAATTTCTTTGTCTTTCCAATGTAAAACCCTTGATTATCGCCAATTTGTGTTGTCGCCCCGAACATTCCTTGTGCAAGTACACCTGGCTCCACAAACAATTTGAAATCCGTATTATAACGCTTAGAACCTGGTAAGAACTCGTAAAAGTATGCTAACTGTTCTCCATATGGATTGACCAATTCAATTTTCATTTTGCGATATTCTGTAATCAGCGTATTAACGCGTGATTTTAATGTTTTCGCATCTTCGGCATATACGCAAAACAGTACACTTAGTTCATATCCAGGGGCGCCCGTTGTTTCAAATCGATCTTTTACAATTTTGACGCCTCTTGCTTTACGATCAATTGTTAAATCTGTTGTGCGGCCGCCTACCATTGCTTGTTGGCGTTGATCGTTTAATTCCAGTTCACTATTTGAAAGCTTTTGTGTAACCATCTGATTTTCTAAGTGATACGCTCGGATACTCATTTCAACAGGAAATTTTAACGAATGCGATTGAATGCGATATATCCACTCTCCACCAGGAAAAGCTGATATTTCGGGCATACTTTTCGCCGCAAGAAAAGCAACATGAGAGGTTTCGATTTCCCCCTCTTCATTTTGTCTTTCGAGTATAAGAGAACGCCCTGGGCTTTCATCGATTACCGTATCTGTTAAGTGCACCATTTCTTGTAAATCTGGACGGCGTACTTTTATCGTCTTTCCTTCTTCATTTTGCAACGTAACTGTAGAACCTACTTTCCAGTTTTGATCCCGATTCAGTGCTTTCATGCCACGTTTAAAGTTATGATGGAATAAAAAGCGCGTTGTAGACGGTTTCGCACGTCTTGTATTATGAAAGGCTCCTCTAACCTGGCTAAATAACACGTCTTCTACTTCTAAATAATTTTCGATTTCTTCTTCTAAAATATCCGTCACATTCATACCCGATATGTTTTGAGCTGTCTCTGCAAATCCTTCTCTTACCTTCTTCATAAACTTCCAAGTTTCTACAACAGGGTTACGAACTTGTCTTTCTTTCTGTTCCATATTCAGTTGTACTAAAACGAAAAATCGATATTCCATGTTCTCTTTCGCAATGGCCGCATTTCGTAAGTATTCTTTTACTTTTTTAAAAAGAAAGCGTCCAGTTGGAGCCATTGGCCCTTTTAAAGTGGAAATATGTTCATCCAGAATTTCATCTGAATTTGTTGTACGAGGAATCACAAGCATGTGGATATCATATTCTTGATGGGTAAAAAGAGCGAGTTGATTGCGATAATATACTTTTTTCGTACTTTCGTCTTGATGATCGTATTCAAATCCGTCTACTTCATACACTGCGGATACTTTTCCATCTGTACTAAACGCCAAATTTTTTTCAACGTGCTTTAGTGGTGGTCTGTTCATCGTTTTCAACATATTCAACTTCCTCCTTTTGGGGTAAAAATGTTACATCATAAGCGTGTATGTCTTTCTCTTCTTCTTCACTGAATGAATGTACAATTGGTAAATCTTTGACGTCATGTTGTACACATATATGACCATAAAACATATGTTTTTTAAGTTTGGGTACATTCACCAATCGACTGCTTTGATGCTTCCGTAAACGAAATGTAATCCAGGACCGAACAAAAGAGAAAAGTGATTTTCCATCCGTTTTATATTTATCAGCTCCCCATACGAGGAAAAGAGGAATCACACCATAATACATGAGCCAAACTTGATCAATCATATCCCCAAATATCCATTTAAAGGGAGGAAGGAAGCGGAAGGCTACAAGCCCCGCTTCTACCGCCGCAAAATAGCCAAGTGCCCTCCATGTAACCGCACGCGGAAGACGATACCCCATAATTTCGTACTGTCTTCGCATATAGTTCATATAGCTTCCGAAACAATAGACAATGATAGATTTTGATTCTTTTTCCTTCATGTAGCCCTCTTCCTTTCCATCCCTTACTTAGACGCCAAACAATCCGCCTAGCCACGTTCCGATTGTTTTTAATGCATCTGGTTTATTAATGAAGAATGCAACAATCCCACCGCCAACAATTAACGTGATCGCTTTTCCCCATGCGCGCTTTGCCGCTACAATCAAGATAACAATGATAAACGCGCAATATAACGCGTATGTTCCTTGTGTCTTCATCATTTCGAAAAATCCTTCCAGCCCGATTCCTAACACAAAATGATTTATATTGAACATATACATGCCCCTCTCCTATTTTGTTTTTAAGTCTTTTACAACCCATTGCTTTCCATCTTGTTTGACAAACAACGTATAACCAGTTTTCATTTTTGTTTCAGAATGTGGATCAATCATAGATACCTCTGTTTGCACCTCATATGTGCCTTTTGTTTTTCCTGGATAAATCTTAGAGGAAAGTACATTTTCAAATTTCATGGCTCCTTCTAACCCTTTAATATCCGTATTAGCTAGCACATACGCGAGTTCTTTTTGTGTTGCGGTTGTATAGGATTTGAAAAAGGTTGGCAAAAATTCTCGAATGTCTTCTTTTACAGTGAGTTCATGGACTTCCTCTCGGTCTTTCTCTTCTTTCCCTTCTGGTACTTCTGCTTTTTCATTCACCTTCACGATTTGAGGGAATCCACTAATAACAAAAGCCTTTCCATCTGATTGAACAGGAACCGACACTTGCTGGATCACCTCCTTATCCTCTGGACCGCTATTATCTGCTTTCATGCGGCTTAATTTGTATCTCACTTTAAAAATTACGTTTGCTTCTTTATCTGTGACCTCATCTACTTTTAATACAGTTGCGTATAGAAAATTAGAATCCCATTGAATACTTGCAAAATCCAAACCAACTTGTGGATCAAGTGTTTTCGGTATATAGAGCTGCAAGTGCTCTGAACGCTTCTTCTTGCCTTCATCCCCTCTTTGCCATGTAAAGTATTCTTTTACGAATCCACGCGCAAATTCAATCGCTTCTGGACGTGAGGCAAGGTTTTGTTTTTGTGTGACTTCCTTTGGAGTGGTGCTGGCCTTTGCTTGCGTATCTCCCTTTCCTTTTACTACGGTTGTAATGGATACAATCAGCATCCAACAAAACAGGAGCCAAAAGGCCCATTTTCCAATTAAGCGACCTTTATAAGAAGGAATCCTTGTGGCTTTCCTTGCCTTCCCTTGTTTACTTTCAAATGTTTTTGCAAACCACTGTTTCACCTTTTGAAACATATGCATCCCCCTTTCAATTTCGGTACTGGCGTAAAGATCGTTCGTAGCAATCACGAGCGAATGAAGCCATGCCAACTGCGGTTGATTCATCTTTTATTTCGTTTCTTGCATAATTGATAAAATTATTAAGTTTCGTTTGACTGCCTGTAATATATGGGAATCTAGCATGAACCACATACCGTTTGTCTCCATCCCTCCCCACCTCAAAGGACGCTCCATCTGTAGCCCGAAATTCTCTTACAAAATCCAAACCTTCCAATGCGTCCATCATGCACTCTCCCTTTCTCTTAAAGCTGTAAGGAACTTTTGTGCCTTTTCTTTGAACATCCATCCTTTGTCTATCCTTGCTTGCTCGAACATGTCATAACAGCTGATTTCACGCTCAATTTCTAACATGGCTTTGTCTTTTGTAACTTCTACTCCATCACACTTCCATTCCAGTTCATCTGTATCTAATCCGATTTCTATTTCGATAATTTTTCCGTTTTCCATCAGATAAAATTTCTGCATATATACATCTGTTTGAGATAAACAAATCTCATGTACTTCCTCACAACCTATTCCCTCATAGATTTCCACTAGAAATTGAGCTTCAACTTCTCCCACATTTCCTCTTTCATAAGTGTTTTTATGTGTAAACATCGTTTATCTCCCCCTTATGATCGACTATCCGCCATCTTCCATATTCCCACTACGACCAGGAAGAAAAGCAAGACACCTTCCCATCCTTGCGTATAGTAAATTTCCACCACTTTACTTTTCACTGCTTCCCAGGCTTCTCTTGATCCTGGTACTCTTTCAAATAACCAATCTGAAAAGACTACTAACAGAAAAATACTGGCGCTTATCGATAAAATAAATCGAAACACATTTTTACAGCCTCACTTTCATTTCAGGATTCCGAATATTCCGATAAATATTCCCAAATGGATCTCGTAAGATATCTTCAAACAGTGTGATAAACACTGGAATTGCTGGACTACTTACCCCTTTTAAATAGCGAATCAATTCTTTTTCTCTACTTTCACTACCCGCAATAAATACAAGACGCCATTCCAATACTCCATATCCCATGCCCATATGCGTCCGATAGTCTGTCTCTTTCCCTTCTTGCGTCATAAAGTCGTTATAACGGATAATCTTTTTTTCCAATACTTCTTTCGATCCGTAAGAACGCTCCATTTCCATATATACACCAATATTTTTATCAACCGCTTCTTTTAAACCAATTACCGCAACCCCATCTGGTCGTATAACACGACTTTTCCCTTTTGCGTATTGAAACGTTGCCCGCGGTTCATTGATCCATTCCTTTAGTTCCAATCTTTCTTCTCGTTTCGATATTAATGTCATGGCACATTCAATCTTTGCTAACATTAAACTGTGATACACAAATGATGCCGAACGCTGGGACCAACTATTTTTCCAATGCACACTCCCTCTTAATCCACGAACCATTTCTACCCCCTTTGCCGCAAGTGTATATACATTTTGCGGTCGGCCAGATTTACGAACCTGGCTTCGTGAAACAGGTAGGGGAAGTAATTCATTTTTCAAGTATTTCTCTTGTACTAAGCGATTCAAACGGTAGTATACTGATTTTTTCTTATGGTTCGGATATACTTTTTCTGTTATATACTCCATATCAACATAGATGTGATTGTGTATATCCATGAGTAAGTTTTGGTCTTCTTCCAATAACAACATACTGCACATAGTCTCTACTCCTTTTCCCACATATCGAAAATGCTTGTTTCTCCTTTCTTATCTTCCTCCATTTCGCCTTTAACCTCTGGTGATTCGATGATTGGTGTGTCTTCTGGAAGCTCTATTTCTTTTGTTTCTTGCTGTTTTACTTCTTCTTTTTCTTCTTTCACTTTTACCGCTGTGTTAACTTGTTTTCGGAATGGAATAATTTGTGCTTGATGTGTGGGTTCGACTGACTCTGTTTCTAAAACAGGTTCTTTCACTTCTTCATGAGAAGATAGTTTCTCTTCTAATTCATCTAGCCCCGATGTCACAACAGGTTCTTCTTTAGTTAAATCGACTTTTTCAGCTTGTAGATACTTGCCTTTTCCATATAGAAACTCATCAATTTCCTTGTCGATTTCTGATCCTGCTTTCCCATTTTGTTGCTCTAAAGACTGTATCTTTGCTCTGGTCCATTCATTTGATGCATGGATTTCTTTTTCGTTTTTATAATTTGCTGCTTTCCCATTTGGTAGGTATCGGTCTAATGGTGGAACACGTATGGTACACCACACATTTTTTGCCTCACCTCTGATATAATCTTGTGTTTGAATCGCTACAACTAAGTTAGGAAGGTTTTGCAAATACTCTGTACGGAATTGCTTTTGCATGATGCCCTCTAACGTTTTCGCGGAATTATGGCCTTGCCTACATACAAAGTAATTTCCGCCCGCTTCTGTTAACATGTCTGTTAGCTCTCTGTCTAATTGTCCCGAAACTTGCTGGGTAATCACCCATAATCCAAATCCATGCTTTCGATCCTTCGCAATGATTTTCGGAAGAACGGGTACTGGCACGTCATGCGCTTCATCGATCACACCTAAATGTAGTTTAGAACCATGCGGCCGCTGTTGGGCGATACGGTGATATTGATTACAAATGTAACCGACTGTTAGTAATGTATCTTCTTTTCCCATGCCCGCTAAATCATAAAAGATCAGGTGGCCTTCATCCATCCACTTCCGAATTTCTAAGGAAAAGCCTGTTTGCCCGTACATACGCTTTAAATACAGCGTATTACGGAAGATATCTAATCGGTTTAAAATTGCTTGTGTGCTGTCTTCTAATGCGCTTCCTACTTCATATTTCCAAAAGTGAGAGTAATATTTTTGTTCTGGCCCTTGTAAATTGGCGATTACATTTGCTCGAAACAGTTCATCACTAATAAAGAGTGGGATACTTAAAATCGTATGAATTTGACTCTTATCACAAAGCAACGTACCAATAATGGCCCTTAGTAATCGTTCTGTTTGTTGTGCTTGCCCTTGAATCATTAACTTAATCATTTCCATAATGGATTCAACCACTGTTTGGATATCTTCATTTGGAAAACGATGAAACAAGTTCAAAGCTGGTGGATGATCTGTGTTTCGAAAACGGATAAAGTGAACCTTACTCCAATCCACTTCTTTCCCATCCTTTTCCGCTTTCAAGAGTCGATTCATTGCTACATATGCCAAATCTTCGGTTGGATCAAATAGAGACAATCCACCCGCTTCAGTCGGATTTTCTAGCCATTTATCAATGACACTTTGCATCAACCTCATGGCAATGGTGCTTTTACCAGACCCAACTTTCCCCGTAATGTAACCATGATTCTTGAAAAAGTCTTCTCGAATTTTTACTAATCGATCCTTGATGTAGGGATGCATCACATGACCAATTGAAATGCCTTCGGCTAATAAATCATTTGGTATCATGTTTTCCCCTTTATCTAGATACAAAATGTTGCGCTCTGTCTTGCTATTTTTATCCCCTGTTACGTTGGGAAGATGGAACAAATTTAATAGCTCTGATCCCGTCCATATCATTTTTCCATATACGGGATGTGGTACAGCTGGCATACTGCGTCTAAGCCTTCTGTATCTAAGCTCATTCACATCAGCCATAATACTTGCTACCATATGCCCTAAATTCTTAATAACAGGTACACCAGGATAATAGTCACTTGCGAATGAAACAGATACTTGAAATGCCACTTCATTTTTGGCAAATCGCTTATTTAATGCGCGAATTTCTTCTTTTTCAAAGGCATCTAGCCCATGCTTTTTCTTCTTTCGAATGGCCTTTTCTGCTTTTCGAATCCCTTTTGTCAGCTGATACCCGTTATCTGGTGAGAAAGTAATGTCTATCCATGTTTTTTCCTCCATTGCACTTCCTAACATCGGTAATACATCACGTGTATAGCGTGCGAGTGATAACGTGGCATCTAGCCGCTTTCTCTTTAATACCATCCGTCCTCCTACCGCTTTCCTTGTTGGAAATGGCATTTCTTCCTTTGGGACGGTATAAATTTCACTGTGGGTATAGGCGCTTTGTATGGCTTGCACAACCTGTTTGATTTTATCTTCTGGACCACCTACATAAAAGCGAACACGCTCATTTTCTCCCTCTGGACGATACATCGTCATGCGGTACCAATCGCGCCCTTTTAACAGGCGTTCTAAAGGCTTTCGCCCTGAACCATGTACATGCCGAATCATTTGCCCTAGCTTATCTGGTGTAACTTCATCATCTATGTGAGGGATGAATAATACATATCGATACCGCTTCTTTTCTAGGTATAAATAGATGCCATGTAAGACAATTCGTATGACAATTCCTAACAGGATCAATAAGGCAATCCCACGAAACACACCGACTACAGTTGGCACCAGCTTCATCAATTCTGTGAGGATTTTTTCTTTAGAAAACCAGACAAATGCGACAGCTCCTATACCTAAAAGCATTTTCCAGTTCTTTTCTATGAAGTTTTCAATTTCTTTGTCGAGCTTGCTGTGCGCCACTTCTTCACTTCCTTTCTATCCTTGAAATGGCCTTATGCAAGGGCGAATCGTTTTTCACGATGCTTTTCTGTTCGTTCTTCTGCGGCTAGTTGAATCAAAATTTGAGGTTGCATGATCCCGTTTTGAGGTTGATTAATTTGATCTAAGAGTGTTTTATAATTGAAGAGTTCTTGCTTTACTTGTTCGATATCTAATTCACCATCTACCATTACTTGTTCTTTCCAGAACGTTTCCCAGCAATCATGACGGTTCGTATGCATCTGCTTTTCCACCTTTCCATTCAAAGTAATATTGTTGTGAAACTACTGAGCTATCAATTAAATCGATTTTACCTTCATCACTTCAGTAATTCCGATGTTTTCATAAACAGCCCATGTATGGATTTCGTTTTTTCTTCAGCAATCGGATAAAGTGTATTTAGAATATCTCTACAGATTCCTTCGATACCTTCTAATTCTTTTTGACTTTCTAATCTATCACTTTTCCCGTTCATAAATTTTGTGGCAATTAAATCAATTCTCCTTTCTAATTGTTCTAATACCTTATCTGCAACGCTCTTTTCGTTTTGCATCATCATATTTACCCCTCTCATTTTTAGATTGTTTTTGTGAAGAATGCTCTTAGAAAAAGCACTCTTCACTCCTTTAAGGTTGTTTATTTATAAAATTTATGAGCTTTAGAATAGGGGTCTAGCGTGACTAAGAGAGAAGAGAAAATCATGCTCTTCCCCATTCTTCCCGTCCATTCTTCTGTACGCTTATTTGTTGAAGGTGTATGTGTTGTATGTGGAACTCGACCAATATAAAACCCACGTTTACTTCGCATATGCTTAATTGGTTTCATAAGAAAACCTCCTATATTGTTTTATCTTTCTATATTGCTAAATAGAAATATTGTATAGTTTTAAGCGATGAGTGGGTCCAATTCTAAATACACATCAAATCTGTGCAATAACTCTTCTGGTATCGCTTGAAAACTTACAAAAACTCTTACATTCAGTTCTTCTAGTTCTTCTAAAAGATCAATGAATCCGCCTGGATTATTGGAATACAACCTTAATCCTTCATCTATAATAACGACATCCGATTGTTTGCATGTTTCTATTTCTGTTTGGCTTAGAAAAGAATCTTTTGATGTAAAGGTGATAATGTGAGTACCCATTTTTTCGTATTCTTTATATTCTCCATCCCCATCTAAGACAGTCGCTTGTTGATGATCTGCTATGACAAGGTTAAGGAGTTGCTTCATCAAACCTGTTTTTCCTTTTCCTGTTCCACCTCGTACCAGGATATTTCTATTTTCTTCTTCAAATACAAATTGAGGATTCATTTTATTCCCTTCATTCTCTATGACAATGGAATTTGACTTACTCATGTCATACCATTTTGGTTTTATAAATGCTGGGATTTGTGCACTTCTTCCAATAAATGTTCCACACATAGCAATCTCACCTTTCCATTCGTATCAGTTTTTATGGAGCTACTAAATCTAATTCCTCTAAATCTGTAGAAAGAATCTTAATTTCTTGTTGGTGCTCTTGAAACAGAACATGTTGGATATTTTTTCGCAACTGAAACCCATCTTCAGGTAATGCTAGCAAATACGACTTTTGGTATTTGGTCCCATCCATCTGATAATGTACATCTAATATGCACATTGAATCCCGCCCTCCCTTATCAGTTGAGAGTGTTTTACACTTCTTGATTCTTACGTTTTCTAATTACGTAAACAGCTAGGATGCTACCAAGAACGACAAATGTAACACCAATCCATTTCCAATATGGATTTTCAGCTTTGCCGCCTGTTGTTGGTAAATGGCTTTCTACTTTCTTAGGTTGCTCTTTCATCAGTTGTGGTTGTTTTACAATGTTTTGTGGTTTCTCTGGTGTTGGTACAGGTTTTTCAATGACCTGTGGTGTTTGTGGCTTCTCTGGTTGTGGTTTTGGGTGTTCTGGCTGTGGTTGTTCCGGTTCCTCTGGTTGTGGAGTTTCTGGTGTTGGTGGAACTTCTTTTTTCTGATCTGCTACAACATATTTGATAATCTCACCATCTGTTTTAATTTCAAAAGAGAATGATTCTTCATTGATTAAAAATCCCTCTGGTGCGAATGTCTCTTTATAAGTGTATTTACCAGCTGGTAATTTCTCAAACTTTGCAATGCCTTGTTCGTTTGTTTTTCCTTTTACAACTTCCTGGCCTTGCTCGTTATAAATTGTAAACTCTGCACCTGGTAACTTATTGTTTCCATCAGCTACGTCTACTTTTGTAATTTCTAAGCTACCCTCAATCTTTTTGTTTTTTACGGTGTGTTTAATAATTTCACCATCTGTTTTAATTTCAAAGGAGAATGTTTCTTCATGCGACACATAACCTTGTGGTGCAAGTGTTTCTTTGTATGTGTACTTTCCTGCTGGGAGTTTATCGAACTTCGCAATGCCTTGTTCGTTCGTTTTTCCTTTCACGACTTCCTGGCCTTGCTCGTTATAAATCGTAAACTCTGCACCTGGTAACTTGTTGTTTCCATCGGCTACGTCTACTTTTGTAATTTCAATTGATCCTCTAATCTTCGTATTCTTTGCAACTAGCTCAATTGTTTTCCCATTTTCAGTGATGCTAAACGGAATCGGCTCTTTTACCAGCACATAGCCCGCTGGTGATGTCTTTTCAATGAATTGGTACTTTCCGAATGGGATGTTATCAATTTTGATTAACCCGTTTTTGTCTGTCTTATGCTCACTGATCTTCTTACCTTTTTCATCAGCTAGGATAAAAACAGCACCTTCTAATTTCGTTTTTCCATCTTCATCTACTTTTAAGAGCTGTACATTTCCTTTTACTTGATCGTTTTTCACTTCATACGTAAGTGTTTGATTATGTTCTTTTACTTCAAATGGATACTTTGTTTGATTTAATAAGTAACCTTCTAATCCTTTCGTTTCCTGGAAGTAATACTTTCCAAACGGAAGAGAATGTACTTTCGCAATCCCTTCTTGATTTGTTGTTACTTTTGTGACTGCTTTTCCTTCTGGCGTAAATACACTAAACTCAACGCCTGGGAGAATCTTGCCTGTATCACTTACCTTTTTGATCTCAATATTGCCTTTAATTTGTACATTTTTCATTTCAATAACAGCAACTTCACCTGTTTTTACTTCAAAAGGCTTTGGTGTAGCATCTAACACATATCCAACAGGTGCTTTCACTTCTTTTACAGTGTATGTGCCAAGTTCTAAGTTACCCATTTCAGCGATACCGTTTTCGTCAGCTGTAATCGTTCCCATAACTTGTTGATTGCTGTTTGCGATTTCAAATACTGCGCCTGATAGCGGCTTTTTGTTTTCGTCCACTTTCATGACTTTTAAGGCGCCATTTGCTTTCCAGATTACTTGCAAGTCTGTGCTTACTTGTTCTGTGCTACGCTCTAACAATACAGTTGCGTCCTGAATCGTACTTGTTCCTTTATATACGATTGCATGAACATTCGTTAGATTTGAAACGACTTTTAGAGATAGTTCACTACTCTTAGAGGATTTTGGTACTTGAATACGGAACTTTTCTCCTAGTTGGAATGTTTCTTTCACTTCACCTTGTTCTGTGACAATACGTGTGCCTTGTGGCGCATTGTTCATTTGTACTTGAAATGTACCTTTTTTCGCATTTGTTTGAACGTTATATGTTGTTGTTTCAAAATATTCACCGTTTAATTGTGCTTCTTGTTTATCTGTTGGAATAACATTCATCCAGACATCTTGTGTATCCTGGCTTTGATTTGCCGCATGAATGATGTTCTTTGCCGCTTTTTGAACAGCTGCATTTTTGAACTGTAATTCATCAACAGAAATCTGGCCAAGTGCATTCCAAAGAGCTAATTGGGTTGCGTAATGGGCTTCTTTCCAATTGGAAACTCCTAAATTTTCTGGTGTTTTCTGTGGGTACCCATTCATTAAGACACGATAGGATACATCATCTGTTTTGCCCGCTTCGGGTAAATCCTCTCCATTTGGGGATTTTAAACCGTATACCAGACAATACGCAATTTGACCACTAGCGTTCTTTAGAAGCTCTGTACGAACATCTTTCCCATACTGCGGACTATAGGCCCAATCCATCTGATACCTTTCTCGATTGATAACCTCCGCACTGGCTTGATTCAGTGGAATCAAGAAGCTCATAATGAATAAAAGTACACTCGTAAAGAGTAGTAGCGTTTGATACGATCGTTTCAAAACCATTTTTTACAGCTCCTTTAGGATTATTCAGTTTTCAAAGGACAGAATATTTAGAATTTTATCTTTCTAAATATAGAACAATATACTTTAGTCATAATTATTTCGTCTTTTAGCCGAATTTCATTTACAATACACTTAGATAGATGTAATCAATAACATGAGGTTTATTCATTCTGTGATGGGTATTGCACGATAATATGTTGGTCTGAAAAGTTTCTCGATCGGAACTTCAAGGAAATCAGCTATTTTTTTAGCTTTATTGTCTTTCAGACTCCTTCTTCCAATTTCAACATCATATAATGTGCCGATCGGAATTTTAGCGCCTTTGGAAACTTCCTTAATACTTAAACCTTTGGATTCCCTGTATTCTCGTACAACGGTTTTGTTTTCATGTGACGCTAGCATTTTTTCACCCTCCCTTCCCTTAATTACATTGTATTCGGCTTTAAGCCGAAAGTCAACACTTAAAGTTCATATTTTTATCACTTTAAGTGATAATTTTTTCTTGTTATGTTAAACGTCTAAAAATGGAGTGATATAAAATGGAAATTACAGAGAATGTTTTAGGGAAAAACATAAAGAAATTAATAGCAATAAAAGGTGTAGATCGCAAACAAATGGCGAAAGATTTAGGAACAACTTACAGAACCGTTTCTAGTTGGATAACTGGTGAAAAGAAGCCTCGCCTTAATAAATTAGAAGAAATCGCAAGCTATCTAGGAGTAAACACTGCATCACTGTTACAAAGTGAAATTCCAGATGCCGAAATATTAAAAACAGTAAAAGGTGAAGATCCTGTTGAGCGTTTAGCACGACTTCTTCACGAAAAATACATGAGTGTGCCAGATGAATATAAGCCCCAGATCGAGAGAGAATTATTGAAATACGCGACTAAATTAAAAATGGAAGTTGAACAAAAAGAATAAGAGAGCCTCAATAATGAGACTCTCTTATTCTTCATTTTCATAGCTTGCGCATAATTCTATAATTTCACTAAAAGTTTGTAAGTCTATTTCTTTTACAATTTCAATCAACTCATTTACACCTAATCCTTTTGTCCCCATAACTAACCCTCCGCTTTTAGTATTATATTGTGAAAAAACATACAATAGTTTCACAAAATCCTATCCAGGAATTTGTAAAACTGTTTATAAAATCACAAAAGACACCGCTTAAACGATGTCTTTTGAAAAATATAAATTAAATTTTAAATTAAGAATCAGCCTCCACCACCTGGATCGACCATCATTCTATAAAATTGTTTTTGATTTTCTAAGTTTTCAACTTTAGCGTAATATTGTTTCGCATCCACTTTACTTGGTGAACTATTTGCTATGGGTAATAACAGCAAAGTAACTACCATCAATGCATATAACTTTTTCACTTGGTTCTCTCCTCCCCTTAATCTTATATTATACTTTCTGCATATTCATTGTATATTCCTTCTGCAAATTTTACATATAAAAAATCGTTATTCGCTTTGAACATATCAATAGACTTTTTTATTAACTGTACATCTTTTTTAGCCATACCCATATAACATGTTTGAAGTGGTGTTAGTTCACCATTTTTCAGCCTTATTTGCTCCAATATGTATATTGCTTGTTGGAATTTCCCTAATTTAATCAAGTATAATGCATATTCTGCAAGATGAAGTTTTTCAAAATCAATTTTGTCTAAATCTTTCCACCAAACTATCCTAATGAAATTAATATCATTTAATGCAATGTTGTATTTCAAACTACTTTTCGCACCATTTAATACATACAATGCTTCTTGGAAGAAATATAAAGCTTTTTTGTAATCGGAAAACATAACATTTTCCCCACTTCTAATATTCAACAAAGCCTCCATAACAGGGAAAAAGTTCAAATCCTTAGATGTTCTTAGTTGTCTATTTTCTCTTTCAAACTCTAAATTTTTATCTTTCCTTAATACTGCATAACTCCAAAGTTCTTTTACCCAAAATCCATATAATTGTTTCAAGTAAACATTAGTCACAAACCTAATATTATCCTCAATCCTAATTTTATAACCTTCCATTAATCCAAAATCGCCCAAATCACATAAAATCAACATACTAAGTATGTCACAAAAAATTTCTATATCGTAATTCTTCTTATTATTTTTAGCTCGTGCCTTTTCAATATTTAAATACACTTCTCTAACATTCTTTCCATTTAAACGCTCAATATATAAATTAAAAACATTTGCTAATCGTTTCATTTCCAGATCATTGTTTTCTTTACACATCTCATAAATCTGTTCCATTAGTGTAGAATGATCGTTTAAATGAGCCAGTGCAAACGCTACTTTTACATTAATATTTAACCTATCATCTAAAGTCTTTAAATACTCTATAATTTTCTGTTCTTGTTTATCTTTATCGTTTGTAAAAACCACATTTGTAATTTTAGAAAAAGTATATACAGATAACTCTTTATCTTTATTAATCCAGTTTGAAACTGTAGATTTGGCAACTCCAATTTCTTTTGCTAAATCTGTATATGTCTTATTTTTAGACGATAAATAATTGTCGATTTCCTTAGATAACTTCTTCATATATTGTCACCTCTTCTTGTTTTAAGAATATTCAGAAACGTACATGTAAGTAAGAAAATTATACCATATTGAGCGAACCTCTGTTTTTCTCAACTTATTTCAGAATATTCAAAAAATTTTAGACGTAGACATGTTTAGACATTTAAATTCATATTTTATAGTCAAATATGAACTTATAGTGTTGATATTATTCAAATAGAATTGTAAAATAAAAATAACTTACTCGTATCATTAATTTTCCAGAAAGTACGCTGGATATAAATAAAAAAAATAAAACCCCACCGCATCGTTTTTAATTGGTTCCCGGTCGCCAAACTAGAATCCAATTAAAAACTCCAAGAGATAGGGGCTTTAATTCACACTATAGGTATATGTGTTTTTCTTTAGTATCAAACTTGATACTAAAATTATACCATAACGTATATCTATTGTGAATATAAAACCTCTGTTTTTCCTGTTTATTTGTGGTGGAAAAATAGGAGGTTTTTTTATGCTACTAAATAACTTTTTACTAAGTACAGCAAAACGAGAATTAAGCCCACACCTGGTTCATGTTCCTCAAGGTGCTATCAATAAAACAGTACAAAAAGTAATTAAGGCTATCGATACAATTCTTTTAGAGACAGAAGGTAAAACCACTAAAGATTTCTTCATACAAACGCCACGCCGCTATAAGGCATTAGAAGTTGTTTTATCTTACCTAGTACAAGAAGGGTACTCTCAAATGAGACAAAATCAAATCAGTGAAAAATCGGGTATTTCTGTGCCGATCATCAACTTTATTCTGAATTGGTTAGAGGACCTTGAAGTATGTCATCAAATCAAAACAAGACGTCATGGTAAGATTGCACCATCTATTTACATATTAAGCCTCAATACCAATTATTTAAAAATCATTGAATATTTTAAGCAAAAATGGGCGTTTTCAATTGATATTTTTTCTACATTTACAAAGTTTCTATCTAAAAAACTAAGTAAAAAACAGGAGAAATCTACAGAACAAGCCGAAAAACCAACTGTGCCTACATGCCAGGGAATAGATATATTAGATTCTGTTGCTCCTTTAAATGAAGAAGTAGAAGAAAAACAGCCAATGAATGCCCCTGATTTGGTTGAAAAGTTAGAACTACGATTCCGCGAAATGGATGAGTTTATGAGTGAAGATCAAAAGAAACTCTATATGTATATCATAAGTAAAGATACAAATATTACTGAAAAAGATGCTTATACAATCGCATTGCGTATGCCGCCAGACGTAGATTGGGAAGCAAGAAAGACTTTTGAGGATTGTGTACAGTTTTTTGAGATAAACAAATCACAAGAAAGTACGCCTGCACATTTCGTAACAATCTATACAAAACAGTTAACTGCAAATAGGAAGCGTAGACAGCAACAATCGAGAGAAAACATAAGAAATATAGGATTGAGAAAATCAAATAAGAGTACAATCCCATTCGATTTATTCAAAAAGATGCTTGATCCAAACGCTTAAATCGTATTTTTCACAAAAAAATAGTTATTTTATAGCCTTGTTCAAAAAATTCATCCCTAACAAGGCTTTTTGTCATGCCATTCTTTATTTTAATAGATTAAACATATTATCAATCTATTATATTTTTATAAATCATGGATGTTCTTCACAACAAATCCACTATGAATTTAAACTCGAATTAAACCTGCTTTTAAATCAGTAATTAAATAAGAAGAATTTTCTAATCCCTTGTGAGAGTAAGGCTTATTGAGCAAAAATAAATCCTAATGTATTTAATTGTTTTAATTTTTTTTAAAACAAGATTTATTATAAAAAGTATCCCATATTGGGAACTATATTTTTCTAGATTTTTAAACATAAACCCCAGATCAAACTAAATATCAAAATAGAACTCTTCTTATCACTTAATATGCAAATCTACGGAACACCGAATATCTGTAGATAGTATAAATACTAATATTCGTGATTTTTACCTTAAATATATAGTACAGCACTTTAAAAACAAACGATCATTTCTGTTCATTATGAGCATTTCAGTAAAAAGAATAACCTCAGAATTAATTCAGAATAATATGAGATAAATCTACAGAATTAGTTGCGACAACATACTTAGGTTATTCTGAACTTATTCTTATCTTAAACTCATTGATAGAACTAGGTTCCGCGGGATATTTAGAAACTTAGATTTATCTTGAAGCTCTCCTGGTAAGGGTATCTTGATTCAGCTATGAATCAGATTCCGTTGCCAGGCAGATTTTCAAAAAACTACGTAGACGGGGCGGCGGCCATTCCCATTCCTCACATATCGTCCTCCTTCAACATCGGCCCATCATTCGCCTTCCACTCATTCCTACACATCTATATATCCACCTATATCACAACTCTACGCCCTGTCTAGCCACGCCCATATGTCTCCGCATATCCCCGCAATGTCCTGGCTCTGGAATCCCACAAGCCCCAAAGAAAACATCTCGAGCTAGAATCCCCTATTGCTTGTTTGTATGGTTCTCGTATATAATTGCGGTACACAATTTTTAGGACGAAGGAGTATATAGACATGACTTGGGAACTTTCCGTTGATGTTTTCCTTGCTGATCTGTTAAAACATGGCCGTAAATCTTCCACCGTTAAACAATACCGCTACGATCTCACCCTTTTTACATCATGGATTCAGATACACGTCAAATTACCTCCAGAATCATTTTTTTATTCATTTGATGCAAATGTATTGGAAAGATACTTAAAAGCTCTTAAAAAGGAACGTGGAGCGTCAACTTCTAACATCAAGCGTGTACGAGGTATTCTGATTAACTTTTTACAATTTCATGGCGCGGCCCAGGATTTAAAAAGTGATGTCTCCCCTCCTGGACTAACTTCTAAACACTTTGCATCGGATCAAGAAATAAAAAAGCTATTCCGCGTCATGCGTAGTTATAACGGATTAACCGACTACCAGGCGTCAGGAAGAAAGTTTATTCTAGAACGTAACCTTTTATTGATCCATTTGATGTTAGATTACGGACTATCCATCCAGGACATACTCACGCTTTCTATGCATGATGTACACTTTGGGACAAATACGATTACCCCAGGAGGGTTACACGCCCACAAACGATCTATTACCCTTTCAAAAGAGCATGTAAAACTTGCCTTATCTTATTACAACAAGATTCCTAACCTTGTAAGACCGCGCCCACAAACGGGCGACCCCTTTTTTGTGGCTTTTGATTTCGGCCCGCAAACGTTCCGCTGGGACTATGAAAACGATCAACCTGCTGCTTTAACTCGAATCGCTGTACAACGCATGTTACAGAAAGAAGCGAAACGCGCTGAAATCCATATAACGCCTACTATGCTAAGGAACCGTTTTATATTAAATGCACTACAGAATGGCATGAAACCCATTGAAATTAAAGCATTTTTGGGATTAAAAAGCGTTGAGGCCCTGCATAGATACGTTCAATTCTGGAATAAACAGCAATAAAAAGAGTTTATATCAGCATAAAAAGCCCTGGTGTAAAAAAAACTAGGGCTTTTTATGCTATTTGATAGACTAAAAACTTTTTCCACCATCTACCATTTTATGACAAAAAATAGCGACTATTCTTTTGAAAATAAGGTTAATTTCGTTGAAAACTTTTTTGAAAAGCACTTTATTGACATGAGTTTTAGAATGTTGTTTCATAAGCATTGTATTGAAAAAAAGCGGCTATCATGTCGAAAAGTAAAAGTTAAAAAAAGAAAGAATTTATACATATATCTTGTGTCGTATTTTGAAACGTAATACAATATATGGAGAAACTACTTACTAGAATCAATACAACATGCAACAAATTCTATTAATCTGATTTAATATGGCGGTCATTCAAATTGATTGTTAACATCAGACATAATAGAACGACAAAAAAGTTTACCATGGGCTAGATGGTAAACTTCATAAGATCGGTGGTGAGATAAACATGAAAACACATGAAAAGATTCAAGTTTTATTTGCTGTTTTGTCATTCGTATTTAATGTGACCTTTACTGTGATATTCAATGTTTTTAAACTTTTCCTCTAGACTCACCTGTTTTTATTAAGCCTCTTTCGTGTTGGTAGCACTTAAGAGGTTTTTTCTTTGTTAAGTAAAAGATATTTCGTCAATATTAAATGTCCAATAAGGATAATTAACACTAACTGTTCAAACTATCGGTCTAAGATAAAACTTGT
>NZ_JAKUGG010000033.1:0-55960 GCF_022663835.1 Bacillus cereus group sp. BfR-BA-01347
CATTTTAGCGTAGGTAATACAGCACTAATTACTGCACCACCAGCAGCTGTTGCTAATATTGTTACTGTTGGTGTTGCTTGTGGCGTTACATCTCCTGCTCCAACAATTTGTCTTAACTCTTGTTCATTTACAATTCCTACCGGATTATTAAAATCTTCTGTGCGCATTTTTGGATTTCTTAAAGTTTTGACTTCGTTTTTACTCATCATTTTTCATCCTTTTCTATTAATTTTTATTCTTCCCTATTAATACTTTAATAAAATAAGTGAATTAGGGTAGACTTACAGATCAGTTCTACATTGGCTTGAACATTTTAGTGTAGGCAATACACTAACAATTACTGCAGAAAGTGCGTCTGTTGTTTGCGGAGTTACATCCCCTGCTCCTACAATTTGTTTTAACTCTTGTTCATTTACAATTCCTACTGGATTATTAAAATCTTCTGTACGCATTTTTGGATCTCTTAAAGATTTAACTTCATTTTTACTCACTATAATCCTCCCTTCATTTCCATTTAATTACTGTTCGATTCAATATTAATGGAAATATTTACATTAATCAAGGGGAAAATTCTAAAAAAATAGTATATAAAGAATTTTAAATTTTTTATTGATTTTACCAAATTATAGGTTTAATATTAGGAGGTAATTGGAATTTTTGGATAATTTAATTTTATATTTTCCACTATCCTATTATGTTTTGATAGAGATGAATTTTTTTATCTCTCTAATTTTTCTATTAAATTAAAGGAGCTGTTTTAAAATGAAAAATAATTCTATTATGCGTTTTTGGAAAGATCCATTGTATCGTATGAATCTTTCTTCTGATGAAAGAGGAAATATGCCAGGTAGTCCAGTTGGAGATAGTTTAGAAGAAATCCAAGGAAATGAATTACTTAACGCAGTTGGAGCTGGAGATGTTCAAGCTAATACTAGCACGGTACAAATTCTTACACCAAAAACTCCTATTATCAGCAATACTTTAGGGAATAAAGGCCATGCATGTACCATTACTAAAGAATGTCAAAATATGTGCAATTAATTTTTATGATTTTATTTAATCGAAAAAATTTTAATATGAAATTAAATTAATTCAAAGGGGCTGTTTTAAAATGAAAAATAATTCTATTATGCGTTTTTGGAAAGATCCATTGTATCGTATGAACCTTTCTTCTGATGAAAGAGGAAATATGCCAGGTAGTCCAGTTGGAGATAGTTTAGAAGAAATCCAAGGAAATGAATTACTTAACGCAGTTGGAGCTGGAGACGTTCAAGTTAATACCAACACAATAGTGGTTACTCAAATAACAGCAAAATCTCCTTATATCAGCAATACTTTAGGGAATAAAGGCCATGCATGTACCATTACTAAAGAATGTCAAAATATGTGCAATTAAATTTTCAAAATTATTGACAACTTAGTTTTAACGTCCAATTTATATATATAAATTGGACGTTAAATTTATTCGTTTTCTTAATTTCATTAAAAGCAGTTTTAATTACTATGTATTTTTATTACTTTTCTTTAATTAATACATATTAGAGTAGAGAGATACCTACTTATCTTTCCATAAATCATCTATTATAGAAAGGTGTTACATAAAATGATTACTCATCCAAATAAGTTAGCAACATTTTCAGCTGAACGAAAGATAAAAAAGGAAGAATTCAATGAACATGGTAAACAACGTGTGAAATTGTGGGAGAGTTATTTTAAAGAAAAGGAAGATAAATTTCATGAATCTGTAGCTACCCTTCTTTCTTTATCAAAAAATGAACTAACAGCCTTAGCATCTAGTGAAATTTATGATATCAAGAAAATCAAATATGGTAATGAAGAATATATCCAGTATTTAGAGGATTTATTTACTTCTAAGTATGAAAATATAGATTTAAATCCTTTTTTAAAATTAACAGTACCGAACATCCCTTTCCATAATTTTTATGTTCCTTTTATGAAAATAGCGGTAGGAAAATTAAAGCAAGGACTGAATACTCTCTTCCCATCCAATATAATTTCAAATATGTTGTCACACCTTGAACAAGAACTATCAAAAATATGTTTTAAAACTTTAATATTAGAATTAAATGTCGCAAGACTTTCAGGACATTTAATTGGAGAATCCCCTACCAATAGATTCGAGTATTATTCAGATATTCTTTTGAACGATCAAAAATTTTTACATGGTTTTTACAATGAATATTCCGTTCTTGTACGTATTGTCTTAACTAAAATACATTACTGGATTGAAAATATCAAAGAAATTATTGAAAGATTTGAACAAGATAAAAATTTAATAACGCAGAAATTTCATCATGGAAAATCTGTAGGAAGTTTAATAAATATTAATTTAAGTTTAGGAGACAGTCATAAACAAGGAAAGGGAGTTGCTTCACTAGAATTTGATAGTGGCTTAAAAATAGTATATAAACCTCGTTCTTTAGAGATTGATATTAAATTTCAAGAGTTTCTTAATTGGATTAATCATAAAAAATCTACTAATTTTTATAATTTAACGGTCCTAAATCAAAATACCTACGGTTGGATTGAATTTATTGAGTACAAGGAATGTCTCAATCAAGAAGAAGTTGAGCAATTTTATATTAAAATAGGGCATAATTTAGCACTTTTATATGTATTAGATGCGGTAGATTTTCACAATGAAAATTTGATTGCATTTGGTGAACATCCAGTATTAATCGATTTAGAATCTCTTTTTCACCAGGTACCTGATGATGGGAATCCTGATGGTGAAACAGCTGTTGAACAAGCTTACTCTATACTTAATAGATCAGTTAAATCTACAGGGTTATTACCATCTTTATCCTTTTACCAAGGAGAAAATCCAAATTTAAAAGGGATTGATGTTAGTGGATTAGGTGCATCCGTAGAACAAATATATCCATTTAAAATTCCTTATATTTCTCAAGAGCATACTGATACAATGCAACTTCTTAAGGATTACACGACAATAGGTAAGGCTGAAGCAAATAAACCTAAGTTAAATGGCGTTGAAATTATTGCAAATGATTACTTGGAACAAATTAAATTAGGGTTTAAAGAACTTTATTCTTGGTTTTTAGAAAATAAAGAAGCTGTAAAGAAAAAATTAAGTCTATTTGAAGATACCGAAGTACGTTGTATTCTACGACCAACTGTGCATTATGGTGAACTTCTAACAACTATGTATCACCCTGACTTCCTTCGGGATGGCTTAGATTATGAATTTGTAACTCACCAATTATGGTTAGATACAACTGTTCGTCCTAGTTTGAAACAAATTGTTTCATCTGAAAAAAAAGATATTCTTAACGGTGATATTCCTTTCTTTACCTATAAAACAAATCAACGTCATCTGTATGATAGTACAGGAAAAATTATTAATAACTTCTTTAAAGAAACTGCACTCAATAAAACTTTAAAGAAAATTGATAAATTAAGCATCAAAGATTGCGAACAACAATTGCAAGTTATCCACATGTCTATGCTTGCAAGTAATGCCAAATCTAATGCAGATCTTACTGATATTGATCCTTATAAAAAAATAACAGGGAATATAAATAAACAAGATTTTTTAAATGAAGCTCAAAAGATTGGAGATTACCTATTATCAAAAGCGATTTCTGGAACACGTGATGGTGAAGAAGAACTAAGTTGGATTAGTACAGTATTTTTAGGTGGTAATGAAATTAAATGGGAAGTACAACCTATTGGTACAGATTTGTATAATGGTAGTTCTGGTATTGCTCTATTTTTCGCATATCTATCAGAGCTAACAAGAGAAAATAAATATAAGGAAGCCGCAAAGAAAAGCTTGGTTCCAGTAAAAAATATGTTAAAGGATTTATCAGATATACCTGGTGAGATGACTAACATAGGAGCATTTGTTGGATTAGGTGGAAACATTTATACTTTAAATCACCTATCTAAATTATGGAATGATCAATCCTTATTAAATAATGCTATATCGACCATACCATTTATAGTTAAGGGAATTAAATATGACAATGTATTTGATTTTGTAGCAGGTACCTCAGGTACTTTAAAAGTTTTAATTGGATTATATAAACAAACAAATGATAATGAAATTTTAAAAGCTGCTATAGCTTGTGGTAGCCATTTATTGGAACATGTTGAACTGAACAAAGATGGAGCTGCTTGGGTTACACCTTGGGATCCATTAGCTTCTATTGGTTTTGCACATGGAGTAGCGGGAATTATCAGTTCACTGTCAGAGTTATATTCTATTAACAAAGATGATAAAATACTTGAAATCATTCGAAAAGGCCTAATGTATGAAAGAAAATGTTTTGTGCCCTCTGTTGGTAATTGGCGGGGTCCTCAGAAAAAAAACGTTTCAACCGCTTGGTGTCATGGGGCTCCTGGTATTTTACTTAGTCGTTTATTATTAAAAGAAGAAGGCTATTATGATGATCTCCTAGATAATGAAATTGAGGTAGCTTTAGAGACAACCATTAAACAAGGCTTCGGTAATACTCGTTCCCTGTGCCATGGAGATTTTGGTCAAATTGAAATTTTACAATTTGCTGCAGAAGTGCTTGGTCGTAATGAATTACTTGATATAACTAAATCTGTCTCATGGCAAGTCCTTAATTCATTAAAAGATAAAGGCTGGAATAAGGGAATATGTCGAGGAACAGAATCAGTCGGGTTAATGGTAGGCTTATCCGGCTTAGGGATTGGATTATTAAAACAATATAACCCAGATATCATTCCCGGAATTCTTCGTCTAGAAAATAAATTAACAAATTAATTATGTCATAGCTTAAGA
Organism: Bacillus cereus group sp. BfR-BA-01347; assembly: GCF_022663835.1. Lineage (NCBI taxonomy): Bacteria > Bacillati > Bacillota > Bacilli > Caryophanales > Bacillaceae > Bacillus > Bacillus cereus group sp. BfR-BA-01347. Next base: position 4,793 of record NZ_JAKUGG010000033.1, read on the forward strand.
GGGATTTTGAAGGCTCTATTCCCTCTTAGACTATGAATATATAGAATCTTAATATACATTAATTCTCTTAACCATAGAAATTAAATTTATATAAAGCTATTGTCTACTAAAATATCTTCATTAAAAGGGTGATTTAAATTGAATATTATAAAAAAAATAATACTTCTAACACTTTTATTAACTATATGTTTACCTTCATATTATAATTCAAATCAAATAAAAGCAGAAACAAATAATAGTAAATTCTTTTTAATATTAAAAGATTCAAGTAAAACAGTGAAGGTAGAAGAATTTATAAATAAAAATTTTCCTACTATTCAAACAGATGTTGTTGAAGAAATTGGGATAATTAATTTAATATTAGACAATCCCAAACAATTAAAATCCATTTCACAAACTTTAAAAGATAAGTTCCCAAATCTTATTGATTCTTTTGGAGCAAGTTCTAAAATATCTTTACCAAAAATTGAGAAAAAACATCAATCTAAAAAGTATACGTTTCAAACAAAATTTGCTAGTATAGATGCAATTAATGATAATAGTATCTATACTAACTATACATGGAATCTCTCAGATGTTACCAATAACTATCAATCTTATAAATTAAGCAAAGGTGATAGTACGACTTCCATTGCATTGTTAGATAGTGGTATCGATATTAATCATCCTGATTTAAAACATAGTATTAGCTTAAGTAAAGCAAAATCTTTTGTAGAAGGAGATCCTAGTTTAGAAGATAAAATGGGGCACGGTACCCAAGTAGCAGGCATAATTTCAGGAAATGGTAATATAAAAGGTATATCTCCTAAAACTCAAATTATTCCTTATAAAGTAATAGGAGAAAAAGATGGTGAGTCCAAATGGGTAATTCAAGCAATTGTACAAGCGGCTAGAGATGGAAATGATATCATTAACCTAAGTCTCGGTACATTTAAATCTGTAGAAAAAAATTCTGATAAAGCAACCATACGTGCATATAAAAAAGCAATTGAATATGCTGAAAGTAAAGGATGTGTAATTGTAGCTTCAGCGGGAAACGATAGTATAAATCTGGATGAACCAATTGAAAAAAACAATTCAGATGGAACTAAAGATTTTCAAATATATTTACCTAGTAGTCTTGAAAACGTTATTACAGTTTCAAGTAGTGCAAAAGATAACACACTAGCTTCGTATTCTAACTATGGAAATATTATTGACTTTTCAGCCCCATCTGGAGATTATGGACCTAATTTCAAAAAAAATTTCCAAATAGATTTTAAGGACTGGATTATTACCACATCCCCTACTAATATAGAGGGTTCCGAAATAGACCAGTACTTAGGAATACCAACGGGGTATACACTATCTTTAGGAACTAGTTTAGCTTCACCCCAGGTAAGTGCTACAGCCGCTTTAATTATATCTAAATATCAGGAGATACATCACCATAAACCTACTGCAAAACAGGTCATTCAATATTTAAAGGATGGTGCAATTGACTTAGGTAATGATGGAAAGGATTCATTTTTTGGGTATGGTAAAATTAACGCATATAATAGCCTAATGTCTATTCAATAGACTCTATATCAATTTAAATCCATTCAGTTTTAGATATTTAAAGCATTACCCTCCCCAACAAATTAAGATTTTAAAGAAATCTAAACTTATTTGGTGTTCGAATAATCGAGTAAATATTTATGATATAAACACACTTTCAAATATTATCATCATAGTATGCTATACCTAATTATTCCAAATACAAAAGATAGTCATCACAACTTGGACATCCTATCTTTTTAATTATACGGTTAGTATCTCTCTTGTTTATCGTATAAATTTTTATATGTCAAAGAAAAAAAGCATTTAAAACGCGTTTTCAAACTCAATACAGGAAAAACACATATTATGAATCCAATTAGCTTTTATATTAGTAAATCCACTTCCAGGTTTTAGACTAGGTTAGATTCTTGTGCGATCTCATTACTTCATCATATAAAAAGATGAGTGAAAACGTTTTAGGAATAGACAAATCATCGGCATTACAATGTGTGTTTAAAAAATTAAAGAAGCAAGACTTTTATAAACATACAATTTCATCTTAATAATCTAATAACAAATCTTTAATTTAAACAACTCTCGTTCAAGCAAAAAAAGATGACCTAGTACCATATCTACTAGGTCATCCCTCCATTTTACTCAATTTATACATAACTTATCTAGATCTCTAGACCCTATACAGCTCTAGCAATTAAACAATCATTAAATATATCTTCTACCTAAAACATAGTATTATCATTTGCTGCTTCATTTGGAATCTCTTGAATTACATCCCAGTGTTCGGCAATCTTTCCATCCTTTATACGGAAAATATCCACTATAGCAACTCCCTTATCTTGAGAGTTAGTACGAGAATGTACATGAAGCGCAACTGTATCTCCTTCAGCTACTACACGTTTAATTTCTGCAGAAGAATTAGGATTCTTAACAAAATCCTCCTTAAAGAAATCCATGAAAGCTTTTCGTCCATCAGCTACGAAAAGATTATGTTGCTTATAATCTTCACTTACATATTTAGGGATAATATCGATATTATGTTTATTAAAAACTTCATTATAGAAATCAACTACCATCTTTTTATTCTTTTCTTTTTCTGTCACTTTATCATTCGATACTAGTTCTACATTCTCACTCTTTACTGAGTGAGCTTTGATATTACCAGTTGAAGCTTGAAATATCAAAGTCGACACAATTCCTAAAATGAACATAGAAATAACTATTATTATTAAATTTTTCTCTAATTTCATATATACCTACCTCTTCTAATTTTATAATTCATCTTCGATAACACGCTTAATTAAGGGAAAATCTTTCCCAAAATCTGATGTAAGAAATATTGTTAGGAAAATAAAATCCATCTATCCTAACAATACTCCTTATACGAGACATATTAGAAACTAATAGCTCTAACTTAATACCTCATTAACAGTTGCACTGTCCACAATTTGAATAAACTTCTTAACCTTATCGTTTTCATCAAACTCGTAAACATGACAAAAATCTGCTATGAATGATTTCCCCGTTACTTTGTGTGTTCCACTATATTTTCCATACACGATAACAATATTGTTATTAAAAGTATAAATTTCATCTTTAGCGCTATAGTTATCCCATTCCGTTCCAAGACGTTCATGTACGTTTTTCACTACTTCATCTGGACCTATATAAGTACCCGCATATGGAAATCCAGCAGCTTCTGTCCAAGATACTTTTTCACTTAAATACGTTTTGAAAACATCCAATTTTCCTTCGCCAGTTAACATATACGTTTCATGTAATAGTTTTTGATATTTATTCATATCATTAACCCCAAGGCATTTCTTTTGTTACAACTTTTGCACTTAATTCTAATACACCTTTATTTGCATAGCCTGGATATGCTGCTTCAAGTATTGCTACAAAATCTTTTGAAGTTTTACTTTCCTCAGAAGCTTGAATTGCTGTTCCTAGATAATCCATTGTCGCAGTAAGTGCTTGATTATTTAGGGATTTTTCGATTGATCCATGGCTAGGTACAATTATGTCAGCATGTAATGCCTGTAACACTTTCAAGTTCTCAATCCACGCCTCCATCGCCACTTTTGAGCTAGCATCCGCTAAGAATACATGTATTTCGTTAAATACATCAATACCACCAATTAATACTTTCAGCTCTTTATTAAATAAGCTAGTTCTGTATTGATCTAAGCCTACTAGTTCAAATGTTAGTCCTTGAAAATCAATCGTTTTTTCATTAAACACTTGAGGTAATACCATATTGCTTGGTGCATTTTCTCCAAGTGCACCTTTCCAAACTTTTAATTTTCCTAATACAGAATGAACAATATTTTCAACCGTAAACTCTGTTGCATATGCTATAGCTTCTGGGTATGCAGCTTTCATACTTTCTAACCCGAAATAGTAATCAGGATCCCCATGGATGATAAAGATTTTATCTAGAGATAAATTATTGTTTGTCAAATAATCCACAATTTCTTTCGAATCAGATTGCGTAAATTTTGAGTTTATTAAAAATGCATGTCCTGCTTTCTCAACTAAGGTTGCAGTGACCATAAAACTTTTTTCATTCGAACTAAACACCGTTAATTTCACATCTTTTTGATTTGTATCGATTGTTTTAAACATAGATGTTATTCTCCTTTTGTTATAGTTATTGAATAGATAACACATTGTTATTTTGTTCCGACAGAAGATCCCTCTTCAATTCTCTTGAAAGGTTCATCGCACCAGCAAATAGATGGGAGATGTATGTCGGCTGGCGTAAGCTAACATATTTGCTACTATGGTCTAAATTTTATTAGTATAAATTTTTAAAACGTGCTTCAATTTTATCTGGCGTCATTACCCCATCACAAATAGGAATAATTTGATTATCCTTTTGTAAAAGTAATGAAGGATAGCTATTAACCCCAAGCTGTCAAACCTTATTGAAATCATTTTGGACATCTACAATTGTTTCTTGCGCATTTAAACGCTCTATTACTTGATCAGGGTCCAAACCATGCTCAATTGCAATCTTACGATATGTCTCAGAATCACTTAGGCTTTGTCCATCATAATAAAACGCTTTTTGCATAGCCGACGTAAATTCTAACAAACGGTCTGGCGCTAATGAACGTAAAGCTGAAAATCCAATTGCAGCATCTTTTGAATTCGTTTTAAAAGTACCTTCTTCCACCAATTTTTGATAGGAAGGACCAAATTCTGCACCTGTAAGTTGATTAATTCTTTTATTTCCCTCTTCTATATATGAGAAATTTTTTATTGGTAGATCATCTAAAAATAATCCACCACATAAAACTGTTAAAGGCATTTCAGTGTGTTCTTTGTAAAATCCTTTAATACTTTCTGAAAAACCATAGCACCATCCACAATATGCGTCCCATACGTATATAAGGTTATCTTGTTTTTTCTCCATTTAAATCTCCTACCTTTATTTTTATTAGCTAGTCCAGCTATCACTTAAAAATTCTTAGCTAGCTTTTGGGTTTGTAAAATTGTATTTTTTTAGCAACCTTATTATTTTCCCAAAAAACTAATCCTTCCAAAAAAATATCAACTAAAATTATTCATAAAAGATAACACGCACATTATTGCTCTAAAGCAGAAAATACTACCGTTCAGAATATGCATAGTTTTTAATATAATAGTAATTTTCTGCATTAGACGATAACGTATAGACTGCTACCCTTAATTAAATATATAAATATTTTTCTTAAAATAGAAATTTGTTGTAACCAGATAAGTTACATATTATGTAATGATATTAGTTACAACTAAATTGAAAGTCAATTATTTTTTTACAAAAAACATTAAATTTCTACTTTAACGTTTCCACAACTATGGAATTAAAGTAAATTCCCTTTACCATAAATGTCTATTTTTCAAAGCAATGAATTCTAAAAAACATCTTCTCATTTTTCATTCACAGTTATAATGAAAAATGAGAAGATGTTTTCATATTCCTTTAATATGTTTTCTTTTAGTTCTATCCTAATTTTCGTTTTATATTTTCCTAAGGTAAATAAATCAAATATTTTGAGATAGAAATATGTAAATTTTTTAACCTTAGGAACTACAGGGATAGCATAATCAATTAGAATCCACGAAGTTTCCGTACTTAGAAATCTCCCACTTAACGACCTTACGGCCTATAAGAATTGAAAGTAGTTTAATTCTCTAACATGGATTGTGGAACAACTTTCTTTCCCACTACTTTAAATTCAATTTCCCCTTTTTCTCCATATATTAGTTCTATAATTGGAATAGTTACCATTAATTTTTCCTTTTTTTTTCTTTCTGTCTCTAAATCAATTATTTTCATATCACAATCCCCTTTATTTATTATAAACAAGGAGAAAGCACTCATTCGAGTGCTTTCTCCTTGTTTATAAGTGGACCTTGTAGGACTCGAACCTACGACCGAACGGTTATGAGCCGTTTGCTCTAACCAGCTGAGCTAAAGGTCCAAAGCATAAAATTTACTTCATAAGGCGTATTCACATATATCATTTTACCATATAATGTATCAATTCACTTTACTTTTTATTTAATATGCACATTTACATCGTGTTAAAAGTGTTTATATTCTGCAATCCTAATCCTTTGTAATTAGTACTATCTTTTAATACCTTTATAGAGGCCTAATTAACAGTAAAAAAATTCATATATCAATCATATTAAAAATGATATAGTTACAACATTGAATTGTTTATATTATCAAATGCTTTTATGCCATATTTCTTTATATCAGAAATTGTAACTAAATTATATGCCTGTTTCATTGTATTAAAGCAATTATCTATCTCTTCTTTTTCCATAATAGGTTTACCGGGACCATTATCTTCTAATTCTAGATGAGCAACTTCCCATGGTAAGTCAAATAGAATCATTTTTTCTAAACTCTTCCCACTATAACAACCTAAAGTATTCATTACACAGTCTAATATTTCCTTTTCTATTTGAGTTAATTGATTTGTACTAACATAACTAACTTCAAGATTGTCGTACTGATATACTTTATATTTATTAAAAATAACTCGATATACCGGGCCATGACTTCCTACTTCACAATCATCTTCAAATAAATATGTTCCAGTAAACACCTTACAAAATCCTTGCGCATAGTATAACAGCTTTTGAAGAGCTAAAGGAGTAATATCATCATTTTTATATAGCAAATAGTTAGCAACTTCCTCGATTTTCGTAGTCTGCGTAGAAGGGATATCACTATTTTCCTGTAGCTTTGCGATTGCTTCTTTAGAAACTCTATATGCTTTTTGAGTAATTAAATCTTTATTTCTTTCCAAAATATCTAGCATAAAAGATTGATCTCTACCTAATCTTTTCAATATATCCGAGTACTGCTTTGTCGGAATATCTCCATTTACATACCTTGTTAGGGTAACCTCTCCCCAACCTAAAAGTAAAGACAATGGACGTTTTCCAATCTTATATTTTTCTAAAACCTCTCTTATTTCAGAAATAGTGACTAACTGTTCCTGTTGTCTATAGGCATGATCTAATTGTTCTAAATTATAATCATGAATGTTAGGAACAAATATTTCAGATTTACACTCCTCGCAATTTGCTTCTTTACCTACGTAATGATATTGCTTCCCTCTAATGACTGTCACTTTTGAAACATCTTTAGTAGAATACCTTACCATATCTCGACAAAACTCACATAAAACCAACATAAAAATCCTCCCTCATTCTAAAACCATTAGTCACTTATCTTTACCTAAAAAGATAAGTGACTGGTTTATTCCTTTTATGAAAAGAAACAACAATCATGTATTTGTTCCTGTCCTTATTTTCAATTAGATTCATCTTAATATATATGTCTACCGACTTCTTTTGTCCCCAATTATCTAACTCATATTGTGGACAAAAGATATACAATTTTTCATGAGCAAAATTTGGATTTTTATTATCAACTGCATAACAAAAATCACGTACTCCTATATTAAGAAGAATCTCTTTCACTTTACTAGCGTTAATATTATTAGCCTCTAAAAATTCACTATTCTCTTTCCTTTTTTCATTTCGAGAAACCGTAAATCGATTATTTTTAATTAATTTTTTAAACTCTAATATGTACTGCTCAATCTCCCCGATTGTAAAATTAGTGTGCTTTTTTGTCTCCCTATTTTGAAAGCTAATATGCATTAAAATTCTTTCCCCTTTCAAATCGTACCTCATATTTACTAGAATTACAATAAAAAACATATCAATTGATACGTTTTTTTAAAAAATTCACAGTAAAATTCTATTCATCCTTCTTATAATGAGTACATTTATGTCGTCTACAAAACTTCTATATAATTATTTTTGCTGCGATTCGTAAATCTATTATGTATCTATTTTACAACCACAGTTTCATATATCCGTGTATACATTTAACGTAAAAAAACTACATATCCCTCCAATTTCCCTGATAAACAAATCAATTACTCATATGTTTTCTCCCCCTATATAAATTTCCTATCTTAATCTGTTGTTTTATACAGAAATGTATATTTATACCTGTTTAAACCCAAACAAAAAAGGCCTCCTCAAGTCGATTAATTGTGCATAGCAAAATAAGCTAATTACACTAATCGGCTCAAAGAAGCCCTTTCAAAATTAAAGTAAGAAAAAACTTACTTCTACAACTCAACCACAACACATAAGGTGTGGGAATGAACGGAATCAAATAAACTAACAATATACCTATATATTACAAAATACATAGGTTTATATCAAGATATTTTAAAATATTTCCAAATGCTGATTTTCATTCTTTATTTTCTTCCAAATAAAAAAGCATATAAATACTTTATTCTTTCCAAAACTGTTCCAATAGAATGACAATCACGGTACCCACGAGCAATCCATTCCTTAAAACATATTGTAAGGAAGAAGGAATGCCACTAAATGCGCTTTCTGGAAGAAACATTATTCCTAAACTGATTAATAATGTAATTCCTAATATAGTTAATCGGCGTTGATTTAATTCTTCGCTTAAAATCGATTGAAATGAAATGCCTATTACTTGGACAAATGTTGCTAAAAGTGCAGCATTGGCAATAGGGCCTGGAAGCAAGGATATAAAGCTTACGATTGAGGGAACAAAAGAAATTCCTGCTAATATAAGACTTGCTATAAGGAACGACTTCAACTTTCTTTGTCCTGTTAATTGAATAAATCCTGCTGATGCAGGTAATGGTACAATACCAATTGTAGAAAACAACGACGAGATAATATGTGATATACCTCCGACCCATACACCACGGTTCAATGTTTGCTTTTCATTTTCTTTAGATAAGGGAGCTACTTGTTTTACAGCTGAAATAGCAGCAATTGTATTTGCAACTAAAAGAAATGTAAATAAAGTTGCAGTTAGGGTCATTCCAATATCCAATCTAGGTGTGCCCCAAGCAAATATCTCTGGTAACTTAACTAGCGTTGTATGTGTAGGCATATAAGATGATTCTCCTAAAAGAGTATACAAAAGCCAACCACATGAAATTCCAAGTAACACAGCGTACCTTTTCATCCATCCTGTCCCTTTAATTGATAAGAAAGTAATAAGGGCAAAAACAAAGAGCGCAATAATAGCTGTTGGATAATCAGGATGAGTTGCAGATCCTTGTAATCCCATCATTCCTTTTAGTAACACACCACTAAGTTGAAGTGCTAAAATTAAAAGAAATGTCCCTGTAACTAAAGGAGTAAATAAACGTAAGATTCGATGAACAAGCCCTGTTATACCAAGAACGAAGAGTAATATACCTGCAATAATTAACCCACCTTCTAAAAGTTGCAACACGTCTTTTGCACTTTGTCCCTGATGCATAGCAACTTGTCCCAGTATGACAAATATACTTACCCATAAACCGGCTGGACCATCCGCTATGGGATAGCGATGCCCAAACCATGCTTGTATAAATGAACTTATTCCCACGACTAAAAAAGTTCGCTGCATTAATGTTGAAATATCTTCTACTGATAAATGGAATATGCCACCAATAATGATAGGCAATGCAATTGCATTTGCTAATAGAAACACAAACCACTGTAGAATACTAAAGCTTGTATTAAAGTATTTTTTATTCATATTATTCTCCTTTACTGAAAAAGAATCTCATAGTAAAAATCCATCCTTTCTATACAGTTAGATTAAAAAGGATGGATTTTGTAAATCTATAAAATCACTTTAATTATATAGATGAATTTTCAATTGATTACCATGTACGAAATGGTAAGAATTTCCCATTAAGTGTAATAACGATACGAGGATCGCCACCTTTTGGATCTTCTTGTGTATCCACACCTAAATTGAAGTTAATTGCACTCATTACACCTTCACCAGCTTTTTCTAAGATTAATTCTCTAAGAGTTGGTGCGTATTGTAACATCATTTCATATAATCGATATAAGATTGGGTCAGTAGGAGGCATTTGCATTACTTGGCCTCTAAGTGGAACTACTGTTAATGCCTGAACTACTTCTTCATCTAATTCTAATAGTTTACCGATTTTTTCTGCCTCCGGACGTGTCATTGTAGCCTGCCCTAATAATGCTGTTACAACCCAAGTCTCAGAGTTTTCACTTACTTTTGAAATTTCTTCCCATGTTAAACCTTTTGCGATTTTTGCTTCCATAATTTTTTGCGTAGCTTCTTGTCTATTCATATTTAATAACTTCCCTTCATTTAAGTAATGATTAATGTTTCATACCATTTAATGTTTTATATCCATCAACTACTACATCTAATTTACCTGTGTGAGGATCAATAACTAAACCATGTACAGGAACATCTTTTGGAATAAGTGGATGATTTCTTACTAAATCAACATTAGCTTGAGTCGAATCACAGATATCATCGAATCCAAATAGCCATTTTTCAAGGTCAACACCAGCATATTCAATTGCTGCTAAAATTTCTGGTGAAGCTACTCCACGATCTAATATTTTTTGAAGTGTTCCTTTGGGATTAGTTTGGCTTGCACCACATCTATGGTGTCCGATAAGAAAGATTTCATCTGCATTTAGATCATATACTGATGCTACAATACTTTGCATAACACTATCGAAAGGAGCAGCAATCTTACCACCTGCATTTCTGATAACTTTTGCATCTCCATCGTGTATATCTAAAGCTTTTGGAAGTAGCTCAATTAAACGAGCATCCATGCAAGAAACAACAACCATACGTTTCTTAGGCATTTTTGTTGCTTCACGGGGGGCGTATTTCTTATTTTCTACAAATTTTTCATTGAACGATAAAATATCTTGTAATAACATATTTGTAACCTCCTTTAAATCTAGATGTATTTTTTTGTTGCGTCCTCTGTGTTATAAGTACATATAACTAATAAACAATGCGATGTAAGAGGATAAACTTAGTATAGTGAATTGTATCGATAAGCTGAATAAGTTGGCGAAACACTTTCTGCTTTTCTACTTTCACGATGAAAGGATTGGTTTATATTATTGATCAAACAGATTTTGAGATACTGAAATTATTAGGAGAAAACTCAAGAATACAATGGAAAGAACTAGGTCAAAAAATACATATGACTGGGCAGGCTGTAGGAAATCGAATTAGGAGATTAGAGGATTTAGGGATTATTGAACAATATACAATCGCTATAAACCGAATCAAACTAGGACAAACCGTGACTGCATTTGTTACTTTGTTTGTCACATCAGCTAATCATCAAGAATTTATGGATTTCTTTCAAAAAGAAGAAGAAATATCTGAAGTACATCGTGTAAGTGGTGAAGGATGTTATTTATTAAAAACACATTTTTCTTCTAATGAAGAATTGGATAACTTTCTAGGTCGACTATTAAAATATGGGAATTATCGTGTTAACCTATCAATAGGGAAGTTAAAATAAAGTCTTTTTTCTTCCGAGGGGATAAGTTATTTTCTAATCCTTATTTCTATAGAGATAATAAGAGCCTTACTACAATTTATGTGTAGTAAGGCTCTTTAAATACTTATTAAATGCTATCTAATTGGCAGGGACTACCACATTAAAGGTAACCCCTTTTCATAATTATTGACTTACTTTTGCTATCTCCTTTAAATATCTTTGCATATTTTGATTTACTGCATAGACATAACATCCATTTATTCCGCGAGATAATAATACATAATAAATACGTTTAATATAGGATGTTAACTCCTCATTATTTATATCTGTTCCCTTAATTGGAAGTCCGTTTCGATCTTTATATTCTTTTGGATTCACTACAATCTTAGCCTTATTTAAATCATAGTCTCCATTTTCTTCACCTGCGTAATCACAATCAATTTCAGCTCCTAAAATCACTCCAACATAATTTAAATCCGCACCTTGTGTAGTATGTATACATCCTATTTCCTCTATACTATTCTCAAAGTTAATCCAACCTTTTACCTTTGAGTTCCATTTGAATGTCTCACCTGTAACGGGATCTTTTATATCATAGTGATTTTTATCCTTTTGTGTAATCCATTTCCAAGAATATCCTGCGACTACGCGACATAATTCATGTTTTTTATTTAATATTTTCATAGATTCATTCAATTCTGTAATAGAATCCATTACCTTAAAGTCATAGCCCTGTAATAACCCTTCTTCATACACTCCAACATTATTTGCTATTTGTAGATATTTACGCAGCCATGCTAGATATTGATCTCCAGATTTTAAACGGAATTGTTTATGTAAGGGATGCCTCTTATAATTCGCTGTCAACCGTTGGAATACATCTGTATCTATATCTGCAGGTCGAATTGTTTGGTATGGATCATAAACCACAGTTAAGTGATACGCAAGTTTTTCTATTAACTCCAACTCAGTTGTATAACCATTATCGGTGACTAAATGTTTTAAATCACGTGCTTGTTTACCAAAATATTGTTTCAGACGATGGGCTTCGTCCACAAAAACATATTTATATTTTGTGCCCCTACTTTTTGCCTGCTTTATAAATTGTGAAGGTGACAGTACTGTAATACTTTGTAGACCTAGTTTGTTCATTAAGCTCTTATATAAATTTAAAGAATGATTTTGTGGGACAATAAGTGCAATGTCTTCATGAGACAGTCCCTCACGTGCTTTACCAGTTTTATCATCATAAGCAAGCGCATATAAGATATTTGTTAATACAATTGTTTTACCGGTACCCGGGTCCCCTGTAATCAAATGTCGACTATTTGATGTAGTAAGCATTGTATTAAAAATGTCTTTGCAAACCTCAATTTGATTTGCCGATAACTCTTTAAATGGTGAATATTTATAAATAAATTTATTATGTATCTCACCTAAATTCTCACTAGCTATACCTTCTTTCATTAACTGAGCCCAAATTTCTCCAAACATATTTTCAACATTTTCAATTCCATTATAGGAATGAATTTTTTGTCCTCTGACTTTATTCAGTAAGTTAAATTTTTCATCCGCTAATAAATATTCAATTAATAATGTTTCAATATGTTTAATTGAGCTTTCATTAAATAAATCACTCTTTATCACAATAACTTCCTTGAATGTTTTATCTTCATCATTTAAATGTGCAATGAAACGGCCATAAATATCTGTGGACTTACCTACATATATATTCTTTTTATCTCGTTGAATATAAACTACTGGTATTCCATCTATTTTAGGGTCTCTAATACAACCTTGCTCAAACTCTTTTCGCTTCTTTTTAATTATGTAAAATGAAGATAATTTTGCTGCAAATGATAGCATTTGAATAACTCCCTACTTTTTAATTTTAAGAATACTTAAGGATGTGTGGATTTCATACTTTTGAAATACAATCCGTACATCCAAATCATGATCTCAACCATCTGCTTTCTCATAACCATTTTAAAAAACTGTAAAACGATTTTCGCTTTACAGTTCGTTATATTTTTTATTACTCCCAAATGCTTTTTCTACAGGATATTTCTCTGCATTCTTTTCCAACTTAGCATGTACTACTTCTTCTAGATCGATATCTAATTTATCACTTAGCATAAGTAAATAGATCATTACATCGGCCATTTCTTCTTTTATTTCCTGCATTTTCGTCTCTGTTGCTTCTTCACTAGACTTCCATTGAAAAGTCTCAAGCAACTCTGATGCTTCTAAATTTAAGGAAATTGCTAGATCCTTCGCATTATGAAATTGCCCCCAATTTCTCTCATCTCGAAATTTTATTACTGCCTTTTGCAAATCTTCCATCACTATTAATCTCCTCTCAATTACTTATTATCTCTTTAAAACAAAATTCATTACATCTGGAATTCCATCTAATTAACCTTAATCCAAATATAATTATCTTCATATTTAACATTTAATTTTCATCGAATTCCCTTCATATAGTCCTCTAATTGTCTTTTGACACTCCCACGGCTAAAGCCGCAAGTCCTATACCTTACGGTGTAACGGATGGGATTCTTGAATGACTAAGCATTCACAGTCCATTTCTGTTTTGAACAGCCTTCAAGATGAGGGTGTGCCATCACCCCTCCTAAGACAGACCATATAGGTTCTTAGGCTGATTGACTATTACCGCCAACCACAGTTGCGTAGCGAATATTCATCGCCCCAACAATATCACGATGTTTCTCAAACCCACATTGGCACTTGTATTTTCTGTCTTGCGCCTTGTTCTTTCCAGAACATTTCGGACATGTTTGACTTGTATAAGAAGGGTTCACATATTCGACCTTTATGCCAACTAATGTCGCTTTGTACTCGATGAATTGTGCTAAACGATGGAATGACCAAGTGTGTAGATTTTTTTCGTTTTTACGGCTTGTTCGTGCCGTCTGTCTAATGTTCGTTAGTTGCTCTAATCGAATGACAGAAATATTATTATCCGTTGCAAAATCAACGATTCCACGACTTACTTTGTGGTCTTGGTCTTGCATCCATCTTTGTTCTTTATCATCAAGTTGACGAAGGGCATTCAGTTTCTTAGCTTCTCCTAATTTCTTGCGAACACTGCGAAACTTACGTTTCATAAATTTGTTTTGCCTACCGTTCCCGAAGAAACGAACTTTATCATCATCTGTGATAGCTACCGCAGGAACTTTGAGACCTAAGTCTACTCCTAAAATCTTTGTTCCCGTTTTTTCGTTTGTAGGAATCGTGACAGATATTTGAGCAATCCATTTAGCAGATTTCTTCGTGATACGAAGTGTGCCTAACTTGTGCTTCAACAATTCGAAATTGCGATTATATTTGTCGATTAATAAAGCGCGAACCTTTAAACGAGTTGACTTTCCGTTTACCATAAACGGAATTGAAATGTGTGTGAAGTCAAATGAATAGTTTTGGTTATTCCATACACAAACAGGTCTTTTTAGAATTGGAACGATTTTGTATTTACTCTTTTTCACCTTTGTAGAAAACACACTTTTCGCATCTTTAATTGCTTGATTTTTCACCGCACTTGGGATATTGGCCTCAATATCCTTTGTACTTTTCTTCGTGCTTTTCTTTGCTTCAACCATTTCAGATACAAGAGCATTAATGACTTTTATATACTCGTGGCTACTTTGTTCCAATAGCATGATTTGTTCTTTTGTTGGAAGCAATTTAACTTTAACCGTGATGGTTTGTGGCACAAGTTTCACCCCCTCTTTTTTTGATTTTCAACATAATGTTTTATTGTCTCACTTGATACACTTCCAGCAGTAGAAACAAAATAAGAACGCGTCCATAGGCTCGGCAAGTGTTGAAGATGTGGAAACTCTTCTCTCAAACGTTTTGATGTCACTCCTTTAATTTTTGCCATTGTATCAGCAGGACTAAGTGTTGGTGGTGTATTTAAGAACAAGTGAACGTGGTCTTTGTCGCATTCCATTGCAACAATAGAAACATCCAATTCTCCGCATATTTCTTGAACCAACTCCTTGAAACGTTCTTCTAATTTTGTATTAAGAAAAATCTTTCTTCTGTATCGCGGGCAAAACACAAAATGATAGTTAATTAATGACACGGTTGTTTTGGTTCTTCTATAATCATTCATCATGTTCGCATTGTATCAGTTAGATTATAAAACTGCAACACGAAAGATAAAAAAATAAAAGATACCAACATTTTGGATACTTAGAGTGCCACAAACCTTGCGGTTTTTAGTGCACTCCTTATCCAACCTCACTTTCATCCCATGCCTAAACGCGAGGGGCTTTCTCGTTCGGGAAGGGCTGTAATTGCATAATCATTTCTGTTCCACATTGATTACAGTTATACATGTACCATTCCCCTTTACTGGATAACACAATTCGTCTCTCTTATGTTCTTCCTGTCCTTGAAGTTAAAAATTATACTATTTTACTTTAAAAATATTCCTCTTATGCCACTTAAAGTATAATTTATTCTCCGGTTGAATTCCTATCTTAGCTTTTGGTATTAATCCAAATTTCAAATAATCTGTTTCCACTATTAATGAGGAAATATGCAGTCGTCCCTGGCCATCAAATGTGATAAACCCTTTATCATAAAGAGCATCATGATTACAGCACAGTAGTACACCGTTATACGGATCTAAGCGTTCCATACTTGTACTATCTTTCCATGGCTTAGAATGACTTGCTCTTAACAATTCTGGTAAATTTATTCCGCATAATGCACATTTTCCGTTCCAAATCTCCATTAATTCCTCTCTAAATTTTTGCTGTCCAATTCGGATTTTTGCTTTTACTTCGGATTCCGTCTCAGCTATAACTGGAATTAATGTGTTATTTTCTGTCCTTCTTACCGGATCAACTGCTAACTCTAATTGCTCATCATTTATTTTATAAATGTTTGAATCACCAATTAGTTCCATTAATTTAAGGGCTAATTCTTCATTACATGGATATAAATAACCTTGGTTTCCATTTGCATCTGATTGAAAAGGTGAATATTTAATTGGCAACAGGTGCGATATCTCTTCAAATTTATCACGTATATTAATTGGTTTTTCTAACTCATGATATTTTAAAGATACCAAATAGCCTTCATCATTCCATTGATCATGGCTTTTCATAATCGATGGTTTATTCGATTCCTTACAATCTTCTTCAGCGATACTAACTGCTACAATATTCCCTTTTACATAATGAAAGATTCGATCCCCCTCTTTTACATCCATCATTCTTTTCCATGAATGTGGTACATTACCGCCTCTATCCTTTTTAGGTGACCAAATAATTTCTAATCCTTTTTCCTCTTGATATGTATGCCCCTGCATAACAATAAAATGATTCATATACTCTCTCCTAAAGCGTTAACTCATTACGCTATTTTCTATTTAATATAATACTAAAAAACTCTCCTATGATTAGCAAATTGTCTGTTTCATTTTCAATACCAAACAACCTTCTCTACAGAAAAATTCTGCAATTCCTTTTACTCAACAATTGAGAAATCCAACTTTATATCCATTTATAAAAACAAAAGAGTTGACCCAAAAGGTCAACTCTTCTATTTTAAATTTTTTATTTCTCTTCTTCTTTTTTTGCAATTTCCCGTTCATTTTTAGCGATTAAATCATGAAAATGTTCTTCTTTATTTTCTTCAATATAATTCATAAGGTCTTTAAGTTCCATTTATATCGCCTCCTGTATTTATTATATCAATAATATAATAAAATGTCAGGATAATATCTATTAATTATTTTATAAAATTTATAAGATATATTCACTAAAAAACAAGAGCTGATTTCTCGATAAATTGATTATTTCGAGATTCATCAACAATAATTTCTTTTACTCGTTTTGATTCTTTAAAAGCAAAAACTTCTGGTTCCTTCCCGGTATTATCATATAAAGTATAGCAATCTATTAAATCTTTAATGTTAGAAAAAGTAGTCGCTACTTTCAAATGACTTTCTTCAATTATATTTTGGGGTACCAATCTTCCTGTTACTTTAAAACGCAAATTGGATCGCTCTAAAGCAACCTTTATTGGGACATCTACAATAATTGCTTTAATACTAAAACCTGCTAGTCTTAATTGTTGAATTAACTTTTTGTATTTTACTTCATTTTTCATTGTACCATCATACATAAAGTTTATTTTTCTTTTCATGCAGATTTTTAAAAGTTTCATGGTAATATCACTACTTTCATCATGAACTAAAAAAGCTGCTTGTTTCATTAACTCAATATTTCCGGATTCTATTAACTCTTGATATTCTGGTATTTTTTCTTTGATCTTATCAGGATCTATCCAAACCATGTTTTGTTTCTGATGTTTATATCCCTTACTTACTAACTCTCCAATTGAGCTTTTTCCAGCAGCAGAACCACCACCAAGTAATATAGCCTCAGGTTCTTGCTCTTGCTGCGGTTGATCATTTAGAAATAATTTAATGATTTCATTATGTAAAAGCTTACGTTCTATTGTATACTCCCCATTAATTACGTACTTTTCTCTAGTTGGTTTCAATTTTTATTCTCCTCTTCTATAGATGCATTATTGTGTCCCTTTAAAAATTTGAGACCTTCCCCTTTAACTACGCTTATTACTTCGGTATTTTGAAATCTCTATAAGAGATTTAACTTACTATAATTTCATATAACTCTTTTTGTTAGATGCTATAGGTTTCAATTCATCACTATATATTCCTTCTAAACAATCATATTTCTCTTTAGCTTAAAACCTACTTTAAACCTCCACTTAAACAAATAAAAAAGGGCTCCTTTAAGTCGATTAATCGTGCATAGCAAATAGGCTATATACACTAATCGGCTCAAAGAAGCCCTTTCAAAATTGAAACAAGAAAAAACTTGCTTCTACAACTCAACCACATCACATAAGATGTGGGAATAAACGGAATCAAATAAACTAACAATATAATTATATATTACATAATAAAAGTATAATTCTCAAGGATATTTCATTAAAATATTCCTACAGTGCTTCTACGGTAGGAATATCAGCAGGTGCCCACTTTAAATGCTTTAAATCTTTAATACTCATCCATTTTAGCTCTGCATGCTCAAGAGCTTTAGGCTTACCTGCCAAGATTCTAGCTTTATATGTAGTAAGATGAACAACAATAGTTTCATACTCGTACTCGACTTCCTCTACCTTCTCATCTACAACAATTGTACATCCAAGCTCTTCTTTAATTTCACGAATTAATGCAGCTGGTGGCTCTTCTCCCTTGTTTATCTTACCACCTGGAAATTCCCAATAATTTGGTAACGTCATTGTAGGAGAACGTAATGCACATAAGACTGC
Source organism: Bacillus cereus group sp. BfR-BA-01347 (assembly GCF_022663835.1). NCBI lineage: Bacteria > Bacillati > Bacillota > Bacilli > Caryophanales > Bacillaceae > Bacillus > Bacillus cereus group sp. BfR-BA-01347. The sequence continues at coordinate 23,542 of NZ_JAKUGG010000033.1, forward strand.
ATTATTTTCATTAACAATTACCGCACCAACCACTGATATTTTTCTCTTCATACTTACTCACTTCCTTATACAGTTTAATTAATACTTACTATCTTATATTAATTCATATTTTAACACCAAGTTTTCCTTTTAGATGATGATTAAACTTTCATTTATACTAAAATCTTTCAAGTAAGCAAGAAAAAATGAAAATAAAAAATGGAAAATTTGTTAACGACAATGATATGCTTACATATGTATATTTGTTACATAAATACATTAATTTTATTAAATGAGAGGTGATGAATCGCATCTCAACATTAAATCATTACAGTATTATAATTTATAAGCAAAATCTAGTATCTTAGATAAGGAGGTTCTTAAATGAACTGGAGAAAAATTTTTGGTTATCGCTCTAAAACCGCATGGAAAATGTTTATTGCTTCCATTGTTTATATCTTTATTTTATTTTTAATACTTCAAGCAATTATTCCAAATTCTATCCGCCCTGCCCTTGTTAATATTGGTTTTTTTGGATTTTCGTTAAGCTTACTTGCTTTAATTATTGGATTAATTAAACCACAATTTGTGTTACCCAAAATACAAATTAAAACCAGAAAGAAAGTAGTATATTCATATTTATATCTAGCACTAGCTTTCTTTTTAATGGGTATTGTATTTATTGATGGAAAATCAACTTCCAATCAAACTGTACAAAAGGCAGACACCAAAGTTGCCACTTCACAAGATACTAAAAAAGATACAGCAGACACAAAGAGTAAGGAAGAAGCTGAACGTAAAGCTCAAGAAGAAGCTGACCGTAAGGCTCAGGAAGAAGCTAACCGTAAAGCTCAAGAAGAGACTCAACGTAAAGCTCAGGAAGAAGCTAACCATAAAGCTCAAGAAGAAGCTCAACGTAAAGCTCAGGAAGAAGCTAACCGTAAGGCTCAGGAAGAAGCTAACCGTAAGGCCCAGGAAGAAGCTAACCGTAAGGCCCAGGAAGAAGCTAACCGTAAGGCCCAGGAAGAAGCTTCACAAAAAAGTAATGCTGTTGTTTCCTCATCTAGTGGTAATCATAACGGTTCTAATCGGAAACCTTTCCAAAATGATCCTAGTGATGACAAAGAAGCCAATACCACTTGTAAAGGACAAATTAAAGGAAATGCCAATTCGAAAAAATACCATGTTCCTGGTGGACAATATTATGATTCTACAAAAGACAATATTGTTTGGTTCTGTTCAGAAGCTGATGCTCAAGCAGCTGGTTATGTGAGATCTAAAAAATAAAGTCAATTACATTAGAAAAGGAAACACTCTATAAGCGTTCCCTTTTCTAATGTCAAAATATTATTATCCATTTATTAATAGCGAATAATAAGCTACACCCTATTAAGAGATTAAATATAAGCTACTTTAAAAGCTTGTTGGACAGCTTGTACTTCAGATGAATTTTTACCATATAAGTTTGTTGCTATACGAATACAACCCTCTTTTAATTCTTTAAAATCAGAAATCATATTTAACTCATCTGTATTCACATAATACAAGATATTAAACATCTTATCTTCTTCCAAAATCTCTTTTCTCTCTTGCTTTTCTTTTAACTCTAACATTTCAAATTCCCCATTATTATCTATTTCTATTCTCCTATTATCCCTATACATAATTACTTAGGTATAGCTCCCTTTCCTCCTGTTAAAAAAATATATTTTGATCAAATCTTCAAATCAAAAAAGGTTATTTTTACAGAAATTACAACAATACATACTACTTGAATCTCAATAAATATAAATTAATAGAATATTCCGTCTTATATTGATAAATGCTATTAAATAGATTTTGATAGAGGAAATTTCTGATATGATACTAATTGCTGAATAATATCTTTGGAGAGGATGAAATTGAACAATGAATGTTCATATACAGGGGAACGAGCAAATAACTCATTTATTAAATGAATGGTATCAAGAAATTAGAGCTAGGCATGTAGACGCCGCTCAATTACTTAAACAAGAAATCGAAAACAAAATCCATAACATAGAGGAAAATCAAACTATATTATTATACTACTCACTACTAGATTTTAGACATCAATATTTAATTGATAGTTTAAGTATTTCTAAAGATAGCTTTAAACAAAGTGATGCTTATAAAACTCCTACAGACGATTTCCTTTCATACTATTATCACTTCTTTAAAGCCATTCATTCCAATGTTACTGGCAATCATAGCCTTGCAAAAATACATTACGATAAAGCTGAATACCTATTAGAAACAATTCCTGATGAGATTGAACATGCTGAATTCCATTATGAGTTAGCCATTTTCTATTGTCATACACATAGATCAATTTTATGTATTAATCATGTAATGAAGGCTAAAGATATATTTTCAAAGCATCCTGGATATGAATTAAAAGTTGCCTTCTGTAATAACTTATATGGATTAGCATGCACTCATTTAAAAGAATGGGAATTAGCTGAGGAACACTTTATCTCTGCTATGGATACATTCCAAAAAGAAAATTTAGAATACAATATTTTAATTGTCCGTCACAATCTAGGGTTTATGTACGCTACTCAGAATCTATCTGAAGTAGCATTACGATATTTATCCGAAGTTAATCAGAAACTACCTAGCGATTATAAAGCTGTATTCATTGAAGCTAGAGAGCATTATAAATTAGGAGAACATGAAATTGCTCAAGAATTAATAAAAAAGGGCCTCCAACTCTCTACTCAATTGGGAATTGAAGGTTATATTCATCACTTTAATATTTTAGAAAAAATAAATCTACATAGCTGTGCTAATGATTTAGAAAAAGCTGTTTTAGAAGGAATTTCTTATTTTGAACGAGAAGAACTATATGAGTATATAAATGAATATACCGAAAAGTTGGCAGTCCAATTTTACAAAGAAGATAATCATCTAAAAGCTAGCTATTACTTTTATGAAGCTAGTAAAGCCAATGAAAAAAACTTTAAAAAAGGAGCATTAAAATGAAAAAATTAGCGGTTAGCTTACTTGGTATCTTAATTGTCGTTACAGTAACTTTTGGATCAAGTTCTTCAACAGGCACTCAAAGTACTGTAAATATTATTAAATATTCACATGGACATACTGGATAATGAAAGGAAGGATTACACCTTCCTTTTTTATATTTTAGAATGATAAACATATCCCCTATATATCTATAAGAATTTAAGAAATAAATAATTCAAAAGGTAAAATAAAAATACTACAATTAAAAACTTCCTTTTGTTTCTTTTCGTTGGTTTTCCAGCATGTTGTATATAAAAAAATAAGGCAATACCTGCCATAGTAATTAAAAACATTTGAAAGTAATCAAGCATCTGTAATACCCCCTCCATACAAAAAATAAGAAGTCTCTTTTTAAGAGACTTCTTATTTTTAATACAAACGACATACATAGGCTAAACACATACAATAAAGTCAGGATGATGTACTTTATTGCCTCTTCATCATAACATATAATTTATCATTTTTGTTTAATAATTCCATTAAATAAAACTTTATCAACCTTAAAATGTTTTATAATAAAATACAAATAAAATTAATAATATATTCACTTGATGCAGACGGAATATGCTCAAAAAATATATAGTTCGGTTACAATATCATTTATGATTTTTTAATTTTTTCCTTCCCTTCTGTTAAGAATACTTCAAAACTTTACTGATTATCTTATGTTAATACTTTATATATGCAATATTACATACTAACCCTTATTGAAAATAATTCTCATTGTAACTATAATGGTTTCAGGGATTGGAATTTTCACTTTCGTTTCAAATCTCACAATATATTAAAGGAGGAAATACTATTATGAAAAAATTGATTTTAGCAGGGGCACTAGGAATTGCAGTATTTTCAGGTATGAACTTACCAGGGGCTGAGGCATCAAAAGCGAGTGCAGCTACTACGAATTTAGAAATTCAAGAAGTCACAAAATACTACTCTATGAGTTCCTATGAAGTGTCTCAAAAAGAATCATTTAATCTTAAAAAAGGGGACGAACTTACAGTCTTTGTACAAAATTCAGGGTTCCCAATTTCTTATACGGTCTTTGATGCGGATAATCAAGTAATTGGCACATTCAATGCTAATTCCCCATATGGTCGCGTATTTAAAGCGCAAAAAGACGGTAATATTTCTGTACAATTTCAAGCAGGTGTAAATTCTACGTACATGAAGAAGATGAATTTTACAGCTAAATTTGCTGTTTCTAAACTTAACCAATAATAAAAAATGTAACGATCCTCTTTACCAACAAATTAAAAAGGTATATCCCTTCAATGGGATATACCTTTAGTTTTAGTGAATTTTATATTGACCAGATAACTGCTCTTGCGCCATACGAACTAAACGTTTCGTAATCTCTCCACCTACTGAACCATTTGCTCGTGCAGTTGAATCCGGTCCAAGTGTAACACCAAACTCCTGAGCAATTTCATATTTCATTTGTTCAATTGCACTTGCTGCAGCTGCTATTAAGATTTCGTTTGAATTATTATTTTCGCGAATTTGCATTTTTTAAACACCTCCGTTGAATTTGGTAATATCATGCTCTATTTCCAACAAAATATGCAAAAAAAATTATTCGTTTAGCTATTTTACATATATACCTAAGCTTTCATCCCTTATGTGGGAATAAATAAAGGTATAGGTCATACCCTATACCTTTACCTTCTTCTATCCTACTTACTTTTAAATTCCCCTATTAACCCCTGTAACTCTTGCGAGAGCCAATTTAAAGAATTTGCTAACTCTGCAATATCTTGTACATATAGTTCTTGCTCTTTCATACTTTTCTCCACATTACTACTGCTATTCACATATGTATTTGCAATGTGTGATAATTCATTTATAAACTGAACAATAGTTTGATTATTTTTTAGAATGTCACTTGAATGATTGGAAGTCGCTTTAATTTGATTTGTAACAGATTGTGCAGATTCTGAAATCTTTTCAAAGAATGCACCACTACTTTGAACAAGTGTTATTCCTAATTCTACTTCCTTTGAACTCTTCTGTATGGATCTTACAGCTCTCTCTGCTTCAGCCTGGGTTTCACCAATTAATTTAGCTATATCCCTTGCAGATGCCTCGGTTCTTTCCGCTAATATACGTACCTCGTCCGCAACATCTGAAAATTCTTCCCCCATCTCTCCAGCACATGAGGATTCAGTAGAAGCATTTAAAGCTAATGAATTTGTTTGATTTGAAATGGTTGTAATTACAGTAAGAATTTCATGAATTTCCTTAGATCGTGATTCGAATGCATAAATACTAGAAGGTACATCCTGAACTGTATCTTGGATTCTTTTCATTTGATTCACGATTTGCTTAATCAAATCTTTTCCCTCTACAGAATTCTGTTCCATGTCTTCCAAAGCATTGCCAACTTGTTTTGCAGCTCCTTTAATTTCTTTCATCTTACTTTCCATTTCTTGAACAATCCCTAAACATTTTTGCACTACATATTCATGAGAATGTACTCCTAAATTTAATCCTGTAATAGCACTTGCAATTTCTTTAAAGGCTATGCTATTCTCTTTTGTACTTACCGACAATTCCTGTGAAGATGTCGAAACCTGTTCAGCAGTCTGCCTTACTTTATCTATAATCCTATTAAACTTTTTAATAGTGTTATTAAAATAGATATTGGTTATCCCTATATCATCAGATCTTTCATTCAATTTAATACTTAAATCCCCTTCACCAACTTTACGTAACCCTTCTTGTAAATCCTTTAAAGGCGATAGAGAGTTTCGTGAGATAAATATTTGAATTGTAATTGCGATAGTTAATGAAATTATAATAAATAGTAAACCTTGTATCATAAAGTTTTTCTTTGTAAGAGGAATAATAGAAGCTTCCAAATCCGCTGCAACAATTGCAATTATATTTTTATTTTCATCTGTAACTGGCTCTAAAATTGTTACCCAGAACCCTAATTCATCTTCATACACTTCTGTCATTTGTGCCTGTTTTGTTTGTATTACTTTATCGTATGTTTTCATCCAATAAGTTGGCTGCTCATAGTATTCACCTGGTTTTACAGAAACAGTATTTGCTAATTCTGTATCCAAAGCTACTATTTGTAATTCAGCTTTATCATTTAGCTTGACTCCTGTAACATATGTTTGCCCAACACTTTTCATATCTTTTATAGATTTATCTAATTGCTCTGTCAATTTTTCTTTCTTTACTCTTTGAGCTGTGGGGTCTTTTGCTACATCTCTTACTATTTCTAGATCTAATTGATTTAATACCGCATCACCTGTTTCAAAAGACTGCCTCTCAAATATAGACATCATACTATTTTGAAACATATTAAAACTTAACGCTCCCATACTTCCAACAAGGGTCAGAATTACTAATACCGTTAGTAATACATTTTTTTGAAGCAACGATAGCTTATGCCAATATTTTTTCATTGATTTCACCTTTCTTATTTTCAACAATACAAAAACAAAGTAGTAACATATTAAGAGGTTCTCTTTCTGTTATTAATTTAAACTTTAAAATAGCATACTAATCGTTCAACCAAACGTTCCAAATTTTTTCATTTACAATTGCATCTTTTATATGTCCAGCTGCTCCTGAAAATCTATTAAAAGGAAGTCGTAATACTTCTACTACTTCATCTTTTCTATTTGTACTGATTTCTTCTAAATCGATTATATTAAAGGGTTTGCCTATAATAATTGCTATAATATTTAATGGACTACTAAGAATATTTTAAATTTCATATTTATCGCCTAAAAATTTTCACATTAGATTTGTTGAAGTTCCTTCATTGAGGATTTTTTATACTATCGTTAGTTTTATATATAAACAAGAATTTTTAAGAGCCACATCTTTAGTCATCTTTATCTTGCACAAAAAAATTGGAAAGTTTAATCCAATCTCCTATTTTATAACTTTTTTCCTTATTTTTCTATAGAATTTTAATATCTACCTGTACAAATTAAACTTAGACTCTTTTGGCCTTTACTCTTCAATTGTCTTAAATTTATATGAGATAGCGCAGAAAGTAAATTTTTAATAAAAAACTTTTGTATTAAAAAATGCAAAAATACATACTTTCCCAGAACTATATGCACTTAAATATTCATATAGTAAAATAAACAGTACAAGCTTGTCCTATACAGCATATTTCCTTAACGGGCTTGATATTATATTCATCCTAAAATTGGTGTGACCTTAATATCTCACTTAGCTCTTTAATATTTTGATATTAACAATATAGTTTTAATATATCGCTACACCTACATATAAGCCAAGAATTTAATTACAGAACGGTTTTCATCAATAGTAGGCGAAAACATGTCAAACAAAAAGAGACTCAATTATTTATTACTTTTCGTATAGATGTAATAAAAGATTATAGGAGAAATATATATGCTCAAAAAAATAAATAGATTTATGTTTACTTTGCCTACCATTTCTTTTATTTTTCTTATTTTATTAGGATCATTTTTATTTGTAATACCATTAGATCTATTCTTACCTGAAATACAAAAAAACCCAATAACAGAAGCACCTCTTATTCTTCAAGTTTTATTAGGGGTATTAGCGGCACCTATATATGAAACAGTAGTTTTTCAAGTATTTTTATTTTGGCTATTAAGTTGGATTCCTTACATTAAAAATCGCGATTACCTTATCATTTTAATAGCTTCAATTATATTTGGATTAAATCATCGATATGGAATCACTTATATAGTTGGTACAACGATAATTGGTCTTTTATATAACTATGCTTATTGGGTATATAAAAAAAAGAATGAAAAATATCAGGTTACAATGCCTGCTTTTGGGGTTGTTTTTTTGATTCACTTATTACATAATTCTATTGCTTTTATAGCATCAAATTTATAAATGTTTTAAAGATAATATAAATTAATAAATTATGTTTGTACTTGTTAAAGGTAAGAGACACGAAATAAGAATTAAAGAGAGGATTCACTAATACTTCTAAATAGTCTTGTTTCAGTTTGTTTATTTGAAGAATAAACAGAGAGGGTCCTGTCAGGTAGACAGTATTTTCAAAGCGCAGCTAAGCCCACCTGAGTCTATATTTGTATGGACTCAGGTTATTTAATTTCTCTTGAAATCTTTGATGGTTATAAGATTGTATATATTTGCGAACTTAACATAGATGAAGAAGTCTTTTTTATGTGCATTATCCTAAAAGTTTTACTTTCGTAACATACTTTCCTTCATTTTTCTAACATCCCATCCTCTTCTTCCAATCGTTTAGTCTTAGTACCCGAACCTTTAGGTTTCATTCTACCTAAACATTACCCTTTTGTTTTCCCACGTTCTTCTTCTAGTTCTTTAATACCTAAAGTTTCGAATCATTTCATTTACCGTCTTACAATTGGATAATAAATGTCTATTTCTTTCTTAACAGTTTTACATCTTCTTTTAAGTATAAACCAACTTCCTTTTCCTTTCATTTTATATAGCAAGTAATTCTAATTTACCCCATAGAAAAATCCCCTCCATAATAAATTGGTTAATGTGTTTTCTTTTTCCTATCTACTATGAGGGGAGAATAGCATACTAAAGATAGCTTCTTTTTTGTAAAAGATCTAAGATTCTAGTGCAGTAATTAATTGCTGACGTTCTTTATCTCTAAAAATTTTAATTTCATGTTTAAATTGATAATTTCCTTCTTCAAATCTAACCCATTCCTTACTTGTCCAATATACAATATCTACATTTGCATCTAAAATTACAGAACATATGTCTACTAATTCTTCTTCATAAAATGGTGCTTCTTTTGCTAGTTCAAAAGCCAGTACTTTTGGATCCTTACTTTTAATTTGAAGTTCCCTTGAAGTTTGTCCTAAATACTGCCATGGAGAATATAGGGATTGCACATGAACATTTCGAGTTTCTTTAAACTGTGATGGAGAATGTATTGTAGCAGCAAATGTAGATTTACTCACTTCTATTGTTGTGCCTAAAGCAATAGCACCAATAATAAGTTTTTTAATCATTTTTTCAGCCCCTTTAATTATTTTGGATATGCTTCATTTTTATACTACGTTCATGTTCGTGTAAATGAAGATAATTTGACATGATTCATCATTTTTTTCAAAAACTGAATATTAATTAATCGTTATAAATTTACCCAAAACAAAAAAGTTTCCTCTTGGAAACTTTTTTGTTTTGGGTATACATTATATGTATAAAAATTAGTTTTAAAAATATTTACTTATTTGTTGATAAAATTGTATATGGATATTTTTCCTACTATTATCTACACACATCTCATACAAAGCCTCACTACAACATAAACAAATTCATCTTATGACCGCGTTTCTTCTTACGAAATTAAGTGATTGTTTCAATAGCTGGTTTGGGAATCATAGAATTACTTTCTTTCTCAGCCCTATTATTCTGTTCTTTTGCCTAAAATTCCAATATCCCCATTACTTCTTTTGTAAATAGTTTAAAATCAGTTAAATGTTTTTCAATAATTTGACGAACAATATCTAAATTCACACTTTGATAATCATGAACAGCAATATTACGAAATCCAACCATTGCCTTTAACTTATTTGCTAGATCAGCGCTAAGTAATCCTGCTGTAACCAATAAATCAAAGGCCTCTCGACTAGATTGGGGTAGTCCTAATTTTTTACCTGCAACAATATGCATTGCTAGATCAATACTCGCTTCACAAGCTCTTTGTATATTCAATATTATTGAATCTTGTTTTGTAAAGTCCTCTAAATTTTCAGGGTCATTTCCATATACATCTTGGATTCTTTTTATACAACGCTCTATTGTAGAAATTTTATTTAAAATAACCTCATTCTTCATATATAGAACCTCTTTTCTTTATATCATCAAATACTATCTGTCGTTCTTCATTCAATTTTGAATACATTTTTAAGGTTTTCATTTCAAAAATGATTTTCCGTTCTTCATCAGAACAAAATATTGTCTTTCCTGTATGTATAATCTGAGCTTGAAAAACTGTAGAAGCTTCGGATAAATCAACTAAATCAACATCTCTATGAACAATGCTAGCTAAATCCTGTGCTAATAAAAAACGTTCATAGTTCCCTAATGTTGTGTCACTTACATAAGCTATATCAATATCGCTATCTTCTCGTTCTCTATTCTCAGCCGTTGATCCAAACACAATTATCCAATAGGGATTCACCGTCTCTTGTAATTTTTCTATAATAGCTGTTATCATGCTTTGAAAAATCATTTAATTAATCCCCCTTATTGTACTTGAATTTTATTATATCATAACCAATCATAAATCCTTTAAACGACTATAAATACGTAAACAAAATTAAGCTTTTTTAGTACTTAACTCCTCACAAAATTAGAAGCTTATTTCTGACCTAAAATTATTATAGTTCAGGAGTAGATATATTGTAGCTTTGGATCATAAATAATTGTTAATAATCCAACACTTGTCTGTTAAATGCCTTTTATATTTTCTTCGTGCAAAAGTAAAAGACTGACAATAACTGTTAGCCTATTTCACAATATACATTCTAATAGTTTGAGGATATATCGCTCTAACAAAGCATTATATATTAATCCACCTTTAATTTTTCTTTTACCTTTGTAGGGAGTTCGTCTTTTTTAACTTCTTCCCAAGATTTCACACCTTTTTTCTCAGAGTAATATATACGTAAAAAAGCTTCTTTACGAAGGTTTTTTAAAGCTGTAAACTCCATTTCTTTCTCTTTACCATCCTTATCAAATCCAGGTAATTTATATTCGTAAGTCGTATCCCCATTTACATTTTTCTCTTTTAATTTTTCACCATCCTTGGTAATTTGCACATAATATGTATCTGTACCAAGACGATTTAAATTACACCCGGATAACAACACAGTAAACATCACAAAAACGCTACACATAAGCACTATTCGTTTCATATTATTCACCTCATATCTTTTCTCACAAAAATTATATCCTAATCTATTGGCTGCCAAAATTCATTTCCATTACGCTAACATTACGTTTTTGTAAGGTAGTAAAAACAGCTTAAAATAAAAAGGATATAAATTCATATTTCTATTGAATTCATATCCTTTGTTCTTATTGAGTAAACTATTTTGCCCCATGCTTAATAGGAGGTATTTCTATTATTCTGGGAAAATAAAGCTAGAGTCCTCTCCACTATTAGCGGTATCTTCTTTCGGGAATATAATAGTAGATCCTTCATTTCCCTTATTTCCTTTATTTATTTCTTGTTCCTCAGGAAATACAACGGAAGAATCATTACCTAAGTTTGGTAAAAAACCAAGTTTAGATAAAATAGCTTTTAAGTCAGGTAAAACACCAATTTTATCAGAAGTTGGATCATTTGATTTCGTTCCGGTGCTAGAATCACTTAAAATATCCCTAAGCTGTCTTGGTGTATATACTCTCCCCTGATTATTTTTTGCAATTCCTTGAATTGATGCTGCAGCACCAGCAATAATAGGTGATGCGCTAGATGTTCCAGCAAAACTAGATGTATATAGATTTGTTATAAATTCACTTGGTTTAGCATCTGTAGTATCTACTGCATTCCCCCATCCATACACATCCACTCTACTACCGTAATTAGAGAAATATGAACGCTTATGAGGAACCCTTGCAGAAGCTGCCCCAACCATAATTGCCCCTGAATCTTTAAAATCAGGACTATTACGATTTAAAACTTGTTTACCATTACGGTCTCTAAATTGATCCAAGTCATTTCCGCCGTTTGCACCTGCTTCAATAATAATAATTCCCTTATTTGTTCCCATACGAATTGCATCAAATATGTCTGGTTTTACTTCCACAGGAAAATAGTTCTTATCTCCATATCCATCGTAAGTTGCTTGTGCCTCTAGTAAAAGAATATCTCCAGCTTGCATATTGTTAACCGCGCTTAAAATAGCATCAGCTGTATTATAATTTCCGTTATCCCTAATCTGAGATACAACCTTTACCTTAGCTTTCGGTGCGATCCCGATTCCACCTATGTTATTATCCTCTGCCGAAACAATTCCTAAGACTGAGGTACCATGATCATGGTGCTCGCTTTTATTCTGTCCAGATATCAGTTCAATCTTTTGATTCACTAAATCCTCATGATTAAATAACCACCCATACTCCATATCTACGAAAGTAGTTCCTTTTCCATCTCCACCTTTTATGCTCCAGGCATAAGGTGCATTAATTCCTAATGGTGCTGGTTCAAGGTAACCTTGTCTTGTAAGTCTAGGTTCATCATATGGATTAACAGATAAATTTGGCAAACGCTCTGCTGGTGGCGCCTCTTCTTCCTGTAAATACGCCGTTTCAACAAGAGATGATTTTTCAAATTTTGTAAGTAATGCTTGTACATCAATATCATCTTGAGTTTCAACAATATAATAGTTTAGCAAATTAGAAGAAATATGATCGGAATCTTTTATTTCTTTACCAAGATTTTTAATTTCTTTAGGATTTAAAGAATTAAAAAGTCGATTTATAGTTACATTTGGATATTCAGCTAAAATTCCAATTAATTCAGGATCTTGTTTTTCTTCTTTAATGAATTTTTCTATTCCATCCTGATATGGTAAATTCGCTTCATTTTTAAATTTCAAAATTAATTGTTTAGTAACTTGCTTATGTACAGTAGAATTCAATTGCTTATTTGAATAATTGTAAGTAGCCGCATAGGCAACTTCTGATTTTTCATTTGGAAGTAGTCCGCCTACCCCATTAAATGCTGTTAATGCAATTGAAGAAACTAGAATTCCCTTAAAAATTTTCAAAACGCGCACCTCTCTTTATTAATATATAGTTATAAAGAAATGTATATTATCTAATTTCTTTTTATACAAACGTTTTATATGTAGGACTATATTTTCAACTCCATTCATTCCTTAATATTTGTTTATACATCATTAATACAACCAATTCATACCAACAACTTTATTAATTCAGTTGCATTGCTGTAACCAGCATAGTTACACCTTGTGGAATAGTCAACCTTAAATGCAATTTTGCATGTAAAATCATACATACTTCTACCAACTTACTCCCAATTATTTCAAGAGAAGTTGAACTTCTATCATTTTGAGTAATTGCATATATATAATATAAAACATATAAGGGGGGTTAAAACGTGGTAATCTCAAGACAAGATTCCTGGACTGATGATAACGATTTACTTCTCGCATCAACAGTACTTCAGAATATTCGTAACGGTGGAACACAGTTAGCTGCATTCAAAGAAGTAGCAAAACTACTAGCTAGAACACCCGCAGCTTGTGGATTTCGTTGGAATTCATATGTGAGAAAACAATACCAAGAAGAAATACAACAAGCAAAACAAGACCGAAAAATGGGAAACAACATTCCCCTTTCTCCATCAGAAAAAGAAAAAAAATCTTTGTCTATTACATTAGATGATATTATTCTCTTTCTACAAAATTATAAAGATGTGAATGAATTGACAAAGTTACAAAATCAAATTGAAGATTTAAAAACAGAGAATCAATCTCTTCTACAACGTATAACTATGTATGAAGAAGAGTATCGTATGTTACTGAACCATATCGATAAGACAAGAAATTTAATTGCAGTGGATTAAACAGCATAACTATAATGACTTTCCAGTAGGATCTTCACCTGCCAAAACCGCCATAAATAAAGAAAATTCAGACTATTATTAGTGATAATAAGTAAAATACACATACATAATGTATGTGTATTTTTAATTTGAATATTATTAAAAGAAATATTTAGTCTATGTTACATCTTTTCTAATATTTCTTGTCTTTCACACCATTTCGTTAACTTTTCTAACGCCTTTTTAGATAAACGTTTTGTTTTATAATTACAAAATCTAGATAATGTCGATGGAGAAATACTCATTTCATCTGCTATTTCACGAATGCTTACCTTTTTTTCATTGTGTACTTTCAGTATTTGGTCACGGATCTTTTTCTCTATTTGTTCGACTGATTCTACAGTCTTCTTTATTTCTTTAACAACTGTTACTTCCGGTAACTTCTCTTGTGGTTCCTCTATACTCTTCTTTCCTATTACCCTATCCATTGACTGTAGCATTTCTTCAGGTGGTAAAATCGTTATTCCTAAGTTAGTGTAATAATTTTTAAACCAATTACGTTTCCCAATTTGTTGTTCATCCAGTGGATCACTATACTCCCAATGAGAGATTACTTTTTCATTTTCTAAATCCATTAGAACATTTTCTAACTGTTCTCTAATACGATTCGGCTTCCAATCTTTTGGGATATCCATTACTGCTAGTAGTCCTTTGTCCCCACCTATAGAATATGGCTTTTTCAATGATGAATACATTTGTCTAATTCTCCATTGCCATGTTAAGTATCGAATTAACCTTTTATGATATTTGTGTCTATAACTATTGTATTCAAGTGCTTTTTTAGACAATAGGGCTGTTGTATTATTTGATCCATACAAATAATTAGTTAAAAAGCTACCCGGCTTAATACGACAAGATTCAATGCCCATGTATTCATTAGTAACACTATGTCTCCATAAAACAACTGAATCTAATACAAATAATCTTTTGATAACTTCACGCTTTAATTCTAAACGTTCCCCATCATCATCACGGTCATTTAATACAACGACTTCATTATCATCATTTAAATAGATAAAAATACTTGCTAAAGCTGCAATTCTCTTTGCTATCTTAATTTTATCTTCCGCTCTATAGTATTCTTTATTTTTAACAACTGTTTTTGGAATATTGCACATCTCTAAAACTTGTTCATAAGAAAAGTCAATAAAATCATCTGGAGATTTTGCTTCATTAATCCACTGTATTGTGATTGCATCTAAGCAATCTGCCGTTAAATCATCCATATTACTCATTACGTCATCTACAAGGGTATTCCATCGAGCTGCTTCTTCTATATTGGTAAGTCTTAAATCTTCATCTTTGTGTGAAGAAAGTTGAGCTACACCATTAGAAGACCTCGTTTCAATGGGATATTGTAAGACCTTACTTATTTCATCTTCTTCAAATTGATTCTTTGCAATCCCATCTCTTAATTTATAATAAACAGCAGAGTTATTTACCTCGTAATAATCCTCGTGATTCACTATATTTGGCTTATCTATATTTTGATCATTTTCCAATATCACGGAATTAGAATGTACTACATCTTGAAATTCTTTTTCTATAAATAATTCAATTTCTTTATATATTTCTTCTTTATAAGAATCAATTTTCGCATAAATTTGTACTAATGTAATTCCGGACTCTTGCTTTTTCTCTAACCAAGATACTAATGCAGTAAATGATGGAGAAGCATGGGGTGATGTAAGTACCTTATTATTATTGTTTTCAACATCTTTAAAGTATGCATTCCACTTATTCCATACTAGCTCGTTAGTTTTATAAATTGGCTCAGAGATTAACAATGCATCTCGAAACATTTGTAATAAGTTATCCACTTTCTTTTCCTCCCTAAACCATGGATCACAATAAAATAATTCTCAGTATAAAAATCTTAACTACTATTATATTTAATTTATTGTAACAGATATTTACAAATTTTTGTTTCTTTCTTTCCCTATTCTTCTTTTCTTGCATTTCTTTTGCTCTTTACTTTCCTTAACTCCTCAACTTGCAACAGTTGCTCTTTCTCTTACCTATTTCTACTTACATTCCCTTTTGCGCTTTGTTTGCCTTACATTTCTCAACTTGCAACAGGTTGTTCTTCCTCTTACCTATTCCCCCTTACTTATATTCCTTTTGCGCTTTGTTTGCCTTAACTCTTTAACTTGCAACATACTGCTCTTTCTTTTCCCTATTTCTTCTTCCTACATTCCTTTTGCGCTTTGCTTTCCTTAACTCTTCAACTTGCAACAGGTTGCTTTTTTTCTTACCTATTTCCCCTTACTTACATTCCTTTTGCGCTTTGCTTTCCTTATATTTCTCAACTTGCAACATACTGCTCTTTCTTTTCCCTATTTCTTCTTACATTTCTTTTGCGCCTTGCTTTCCTTAACTCTCCAAATTGCAACAGGTTGTTCTTCCTCTTACCTATTTCTCCTTACTTACATTCCTTTTGCGCTTTACTTTCCTTAACTCTTTAACTTGCAACAGGTTGTTCTTCCTCTTACCTATTTTCCTTTACTGACATTCTTTTTGCGCTTTGCTTTCCTTAACTCTTTAACTTGCAACATGCTGCTCTTTCTTTTCCCTATTTCTTCTTCCTACATTTCTTTTGCGCCTTGCTTTCCTTAACTCCTCAACTTGCAACAGGTTGCTTTTTTTCTTACCTCTTTCTCCTTACTTACATTCTTTTTACGCTTTGTTTGCCTTATATTTCTCAACTTGCAACACGTTTGCGGTATCCTTTCCCTATCTCTTTCAACTTGCAACAGTATAATTTATTTCTCAACTAAGTAATTCTAAAAAAATCATGTCATTTTAAAGTTTTTAAGCTATTTATCTCATATTTTTAATAAGTTACATACATAATATGCAACATGTTTGCGGTATCCTTTCCCTAACTTCCCTACCATTTTCACTATAATCCTTTATATACCAAGGGTTTAGGTGCTTTTTTGCTTACTTTTATACATACCAATCAACTTGCAACACGTTTGCGGTATGCATGCCCTTATTTTTCTCACAAGATGCAACACTGTTTGCGGCATCCTTTCCCTACTTTCATTCTATAAATATCAACAAGTCCTTTTATATCAAGGGTAATTATTACAATTCATTTTTAATGATTACGTTTACTAACTTGCAACATGTTTGCGGTATCCTTTCCCTAACTTCCCTACCATTTTCACTATAATCCTTTATATACCAAGGGTTTAGGTGCTTTTTTGCTTACTTTTATACATACCAATCAACTTGCAACACGTTTGCGGTATCCTTAACACAAAAAAAAATCATGAAATTCTCTTATCCCTTGATACAACTAGCTTCATAAGCTGTTGCAAGTTGCTAATTTTCTTCTTAAAGGAGCACATTTCAGCAATTTTTATTTTGCTATAATCAAAATTGGTATATTTTATAGTATTTTGACATATATTTCTGAATTTGTAGAACGGAGGTGAAAAAGATGGGAAAATCATTTGTGATACGTAATCAACGTAGCTTAAATGGGAAAACAACAAACGCAGTTTTAGTAACACTAAAGTCTTGGCAAAAGTTTGTGGAAACATTTGAGGAGAAATACTACAGCTATAAAGATACATATTTAGAAGATATTCTGCAGCACATGACATACGAAGAGCGTATTGCCGATGTAGAAGGTTTTGTCGAAAAAGCCAAACCATCTTTTTCACGTCGGGCAATGCCTACACTTGCAGAAAAAGCAGGACGAAAACATAAATTATACGGTATTACGAATGCTGATCTTGAAGTGTTCCTGTTCTTACATAAAAAATGCTATACAAACGGCGTCATTCCAAATGTAACAATACATATGATGTGGGAAGATTACAAGCAATATAAAGAAGAATTTGCTTATATCCAACACTCTCAATTCTATATCGCATTAAAGAAATTAAACTTACATAACATTATCTCCATCGAAAATGGAGTAGATGGCCGTTATACAATCAAACTCACTCATTTTATGAATGAGGAAACAGAAAAAGCAAATCCGTACGTATATATTAGTCCTGTTGTATTTACAAAGGATTTCTTTAAGCTATCTGTAGCGGCTAAGAAACTATTCTTAGACATTGCAATGCAACAACATACGGAAACAACATTAAAGCGTTCTTTGGACAAGCAGGACGAAAGAGGAAACAAAACTCACTTTGGCGGGATGTATCGTTTCTTACATAAAAAATATCCGCATCAGATCCGTGCGGTTATCGAGGAATTAACAACTGCATTACCATGTACGGGGAATCCCCTATTCAAAATTTGCAAAATGCAAAAAGGTGTAAAGCATACAAAACGATATACGACATTATATCTGTCTATCCATTCAGACTTCTTATGTTCGAAAGAAGCTGGAGAAGAACAACATAGGGATCCATTTACACCAAAAGCTACCTATGCTCGAAAAGCGAAATTTATCGAAGCAGTCCTACAAGAGATGAATATCGGTGAACTTTCTGCAGACATGAATAAATTCATTCATGTATTAAAGCATACTTGTCATCGTCAAATTCGCAGTGTAATTCACGGACTACGTGACATGGTTGATCGAAAAGAAGGATATCCAACGAAAATTGTATATACATTGAAGAAACTATTGCATCAAACATCTCAATATCAAATTCTCGATACAGCAGCAAAAGAAGGTATCTACCCTCTTATTGCGCAGCATATACCAAAAGAGAGAAATAGTGACCGTGAGCAAGCTATCTTTAATTTCGGCCTACATTATTCTATGTACTCTCTTCGTAACATTAAAAAGATGTTTAAAAATGTGCATGCACTACTGAAGCAGAAGTTTGCGGTACCAGTAACAGAAGAATCTTATCACCGTAATTATCTAAAATACCAGGAAGAAACGTTATTTAGAAAATATGCATATGATCAGGGAGTGAATCTCCATGCATATATCGCTTTAGAAATTGAAATGCGTGAAAAACTAAAAGTTCGTGGCCATAAAGAACGCACAATTCCAAGTGATGTACGTGAATGGTTTATTGAAGCAATTGATAAACTACCGCAAGAACAACTGCGTGTGATTGAGCTACCAAAACAATTTAATTTACTAGAGTTTATGCGTACCTTCGAACGTTTAGTACGTGCTGGTGTAACAATAACAGCTCCAGATCAGGTGCTACACGCAATGGAAATAAAATAATAGTAACGAGCTCTCTATTTTTGAAAAAATCGAAATTAGAGGGCTATTCGTAGTTGTTTCATTCATACTCCTTTTCTACTACTCTATTTATAAATACAAAATCAGAAGGACTTCATGTAAAATGAAGTCTTTTTTTATACACTTCTATACAAATTCTCTTCTAGCACTATATAACTCTCCACATAGTGCTAGGGAGTATTCTTCTAATGTAATAAAACCTATCTCATAATACCTACAAAAAATCAAAAATAAAATTATAAAAACAGTGGATATGAGGACAAATATACTCGAATGTGAATAGTATTTTTCTGACATCATTGTAACTACTAGTGTTGTTGTATATATCTAATAAAAATCATCAATAATAATGTGAGTTATGTGTAAATACTGAGTAATGTTAACAAATAACTACATTTTCTGAACAAAATGTGGATAATTGAACGTTAGATACTGCTTATTTACCAAAATAAAGAAAATAAAGCCCATTTCCATAGTTGGATAAATATAAAGTAATTTGTATCAATTTCTTTCCGATTTCATGTAGAAACATATGCTTTTCTTTCTGCTTTTTTGTAGAATTGAAAGTCTTATAATTATTGAATCTACGGATACATTTTTTACTATTTATGATTTTTTACGTGCTAACATCAAATTTTCCCTTGTGGGAGTAGAGTTTCCCCCTATTTTTGATAACCTATAATAGTTTTATCTTTATTTCTTTTTAATATATAAGATATATATTTATAATAGATTTTATTATTAGTAGTATGAGTGTTAATAAAATGTCAGATCTAATCAAAAAAATTTAATAATAATGATCTTTAATAATGTCCATAGTATTTTTCTAAATGAAAAAAGCCTAATAGCTGTGCTAGTTATTCACATTATTTTTTAGTTGTAATATCTAAATATAAGCCCTCGTGCCTATTTATTTTAATATCTTTACTACGGTACAAGCGATGATAGTAAATTTTCTCTTATTACATATGTCTTGTAATGTTCTTAATACCATTTGTCCATTATGCATAAATTTAATTTGTTCGGATGTATTTAACTTTTGAATGTTTAGATATTCCATACAATTGCAATCATAGATCGTTTCCTTTAAATAAACCCCTATTGTTTCATGAGAAATACGAGCACAAATTATGTGCTTTTTTCATTTAGTGTACTATTAGCCTCCGATGTTCTATATACAAGTGATTCCTAACTTGAAGGCAACACAAAAAGAACTTCTTCAAGTCGATTAAATATGTGCATAGCAAAATAAGCTATATATACACTAATCGGCTCAAAGAAGCCCTTTCATAATTGAAACAAGATGAAACTTGCTCTTACAACTCAACTACAATAAAAAAAGGTGAAGCTCTTGATACAACTTCACCTTTTTAGTATATAACGAATCATTTGATAATTTAACAGTATGTTTTTAAAGTCTCTATATTTTAGCAAACTTTACAATAAAACCGTACTTCCCTATTTTTTTGAAGAAACAGGATCCATTTTTAATGTTTTTATTCCTTCTTTTAATGTAAATGCATCTGCTCTTAATGTTTTCCAACTATCTTTTGCTGCATTCAGGTTAGGTTTTAAAAATTTAAATTTATTTTGATCTGCCTTTTGGGATGCTTTATCAATATGATTAAGTACTCCTGAATACTGAGAATCTAAATCATGCCATTGTGCTGACATATAGGTAAGAGCATTAATAGCTGATCCAATTGCATTTTGCATTTCAGCAATATTATTATACGCAACCCCAACTACACGATTTAATGTTATTTTATAGTCTACCGTTTGGCGTAATTGAGCTAATAACGGCTCTAACGTACCTAAATTATTTCTTGCTACCCCTATCATTACACCTCCAGCAATCCATGTAGGGATTGAGGGATATGATACAGTTATTATTCCATCCGATTCTACTTGTTTAAAATGTCTTATTTGCTCTAAAACATCATTTAGGCGTTTTTCATCTTCATCTATTCCAGATGCTTGATTTTTTAAAATTGATTGCAAGATATCTTTATGACCTCCAAATGCTCGGACATCTTCTCCAATACTATCTCTTAATTTAGCTAGTTCTTGTATTAAATTCTGTGTATATGCTTGGTTTTGTTTAATCTCACCTTGTAAATCTGTGATGCCTTCTTTTAATGTATCTGCATCTCCTTCATTAATTGCTTCTACTAATGTATCGTAATAATTGTCAAATGTGGTATCATACTCTACAATTCCTGTAAGTGTATCTAAAAGTTGTTTTTTTATGTGCGCATCCCATTTTGTAGCATGCTCTCTGGCATTCTTTTGATCTTGTGCAATTTGACTAGGTAGATTTGTATATCCTTTAATATCAATTCCTTCAAAGTTAACATCTGGATTATTAATTAACAAATAAGAGTAATCATTCATGGATTTTGCAAATACCCCAGCATCTTGCAAAGCTTTTTTCATCTTTTCGCTGTTTACAGAAAGAGATATATCTTCCGTACTGGTTTGTTCTATTTTACTTTCACTTGCAAAAGCAGCTACTGGTGAAACTACAGTAGTTGTTGTCAGGGTTAAAAACGTCGATACAGCAAGTAGTTTATAAGGAAAATTATTATTCACTTTAATTCCTCCTATTAATATATATTAATTTTTAGTTTGTTTTTTCTTGTTTAAAAGCAATATCTTTTGAAATGAATTCTGCGTCCTTATGAATATCATTCCAACTTTGTTTAGCAGTTTTTAAATCGTCAGGTATTAACGAAAGTTTATGTTCTTGCATTTGATCGATATTATCATATAAATCTTTATAATTAGCCCCCATTTTATTCCATTGTTGCTGAATACTTGTTAGAGACATGATTGCTTGGTCCACTGTCTGATACAAATATGTTAAAGTGTCCTTGGTATTAGTAAGTGAAATAACCGCTTGATTAGCCAGATCAGCTTTCATACTTAATTCTCCGATTTTATTCGAAATTTCATTATAAGAATTCATATGATTAGATGCCTCGACACCAGCTGCTGTTCCTAAACCGATACTAGCGGCTCCTAGAGCTGTAAGACCACCAACAACAGCTGGTGTAGCTGTACCACCCGTCACAACAATTACTACCGCTCCTGCAATCGTTCCAATAACTAAAATAGCAGCTCCTAATCCACCACCAATTGACCAGGCTAATACATTATCAAAATGTGATTTCTGTGTAGAACGTAAATTCTCAATTTCGGCCTGAAGTTGTGGGACTAGTGCTTGTTTTCCCGCTAATATAGCCGTCAATCCGCCCTGTCCATCGGGACCACCAACATTATTTTTAAAATCTACAGTATTTGTATACAACTTTGTTTTAAAAGCCTCTAACATCTTAATGACTTCCGTAACATCATTTGAATTTGTATGAATTGTATCGATTAAATCCCCTATTCCTTCTTTGAGGCTCACCTTATCTTTCTTTTTTACAGTGTCTACTAATGTATCGTAATAGTTTTGAAATTGCTCATCATAATTTACAATATTACGTGCTGTTTTTTGAATGTTTGGCTTCGCTGTATCTAACCAGTAATTTGCATTGATTCGTGACAGTTCCTGATTCAGGTGAATATTTTTGATTAATTCTCCTCCTCCTGAACCTAAATCAATGTTGGATAAATTTACATTCGGTTGCTTAATCATAGTTTTTGCGTACAAATCCATTACAAGAATATGAGAGCCTGTTTCAGCCAATGCTTTCTTTAATCCTTCAGGTCCTAACGCATAATTTTCTATTTTCTGTTCCTGAGCTGTCTGTTCTTGTGCAAGTGCATGAATAGTACTACCATTCGTAGCAGTTATAATCGTTGCTAAAGTGGCTAAAGTTATAACCTTAAATGGAAATTTCATCATTTGATTCTCCTCCTTATTTTCAGTTGCGTTATAATATTTTTATTAAACCTAATTTCTTAATATCAAAATTTATAAACTTGTTCTTCGAGTTGAGCTGTTACACTTTTTAATCGTCTTAATGTATCTTTTTGAGACTGAGTGTTATTGGTATCAACTTCAGTCGATAATTTTGTAATACTATTATTTATTAGATCCAAATCCTCTTTGTAACGTTTCATTAGCTCAATTTCTCCATCTACTTGATTAGCAAATGTATGCAAATCATTTTGCATGAAAAGAATCATTGATTTTTGTAAATCTGCTACTGTTAATTTAGTTGTTAAGTCATATAATTTCTGATTTTGTTTCTCTAAATCGTTTAAATATGCACGTTGCTCTGCTGTTAGTTTATTAATTTCAGCAAAAGTATTATATGTTTTTTTAATTTTTTCAGGATCAATTACTTTCATAAGATCATACTCTTTTGTTTTTGTAACTGCAGCTGCAGCAATTTCGCCTTTTTTACTTTTCTCTATCGCTTCACGTGCTTCTTTTTTGGCAGCCTCAATTTCTATAGCTGATTTTCCCTTTTCTTTTGCTTCTTGCTCTGCTTTCTTCTCTGCGTCTACAATGGCATTGTTTATTTCTTTTCCTTTGTTATACGCTGCTACTGCTGTTTGAGCTGCCGGTTCAATGATATCTTTTGATAGACTATAAATTTCTTGGAATACCTTTAGTCCTTGTTCATTTAAAGCTCCTGGTAATAACGCTATTTGCTGTAAATCATTTTGAATTGATTTTTTTGTATTTAGTATTTCATTTTTTAACTTATCTATTTTTCCTGTTCCCTCTGAATTAAGGACACTCTGTGCTTTTGTCACATCAGTATCAAGATTTTTCAACTTCTTATCTACCTGTAGTTTTAGATCTGTTAACTCATTAATTTGACGTTGCACACTTTCTTGGTTTGTTATGGTCATGTCTTGAAGGACTTCCAGTCTATCTGTAAACCCTTCTTTATCTTCCTTATTATCTACAAATCCTTTTAATGTTGGATAATAACTATTAAATTTAGTTACAAATCCTTTACTTTTTGAATTTAATAGAATTAATTTAGGATAAAGTTCGGATGACCACTCTTTCATATCTTGTTTAATTAGAAATTGAGTTGTATTTAAAGATGGAACTTCTTCAAGTTGTATATTCGGATTTGCTAAAGCTCCATCGATAAAGGTTTGTGTTAACTTGGAGTGTGCACCTAATTTTCGTAATGCTGAGGAAATATCTATATTATCTTGTTTTGTTTCTGCCTGAACAATTGGCGTTGCGAGAGTATTGATAGGAATAGTCGCCCCGGTAACAATTGATGTTATTAAAAATCCTGCCATAATTTTGCCCTTCATTCCGTACACCTCTTTACTATTATTTTTTACGATTTTAATCGTATATGCTGTAAAATCTAACGTTAGAATTTCTTCATACACACTTGAAGATAGAATTTTTTACTAAAGAGTAATTGCATCTCGTTTTTTATTTGTTTTTGATAGAATATAAGGTCCTTACTTCCCCCCCATTTTAATCACTATGTTTTTCATAAGTAAACTAGAAAATTGTATATCTAATGTTTGATTTTTCTGACATTAAATGTTTTGTTTTTTTCTAATTATATTTAAAAAGTTTTTATACTATTATCACTTCATGAAGTGAAATAATTTTACTACTATAATTAAACATAAAATTTGTTGGTATCATTGAATCTTAATAAATATCATATAAAAAAATGTTATTACTATAATTTTATGGGATTTTATGTATTATGTACTTTATATGAATATGTACAATTGCATACTCATATAAAGTACTATCCTTGAATAACATACAAGGCAGTCACCATACATTCCTATCAACTTAAGAGTTTTTACTTCCCCAATTGTAAAAAAGTTGTTATTTCTAAAATTTAACTAGAAAAGATGATGTTTTTTATCCATCTTTCAATTCAAGATGAATTACAACTATTTTTTAAAGTTTGTTCGAACTGGAGAATACAACCAAATTAATCTAGATAATATAGTGACGAAGTTTTTTCTCAGAAATAAGGAACTGATTCTAAAAATGAAATAACTTTATTGCTACTCAACAATTCCTTAATCGGTCTTTCCGTTCAGATTTTTTGGGAACTATAAAAATATTCCTTTAGATAAACAGATCCCAAGGGACAAAACATCGCAATTTTTTTAAAACGTCGAGACTTTATTCAAAACATTATGCCCCTTTTATAAGCAATTTCACTTTATTTAAAAAACGATATTAAAAATATCCTTCAAATCCAGGAGCATAACTTTGCCGCAAACAAAAAGAACCATAAGTTTGCTGTTCCAGAAAACTTATGGTTCATATTACACTTATTTTGAAAATTATTCATGCAAATCTTATGCTTATTTTTTCAGGCTCTATTACCTTTAATTAAATTGGAATAGTTGATAAAATCAATCATTCCGAATGTTTATTTAATGTTGAACCTTTTTTAGTCATGTTAAAAAATCCTCTCCAAGTAATAGTGTAACATCAATGTGTGTACATGGTCTTTTTTACACTGTCTACCTAAAGAGGATAATATCAATTATTACTTTGATTAAGTCCTTTTGTTTATATATATTTATTTTTAAAACATCGTTTACAGCAGATTAACTACTACTTGTCTTTCTATCCACTTATCTAGCTTATTTTTCGTATCATCATTTAATCGTTTTCTTTTACCGGATAACATCCTTGAAAGTGTTGAATACGAAATATCTATTTCTTTCGCTAACTCACGAATACTTTTATTATTCTTCTCTTTATACGTGTTCATCTTTTCAATATAAAACTCAATACTATTAGGGGTTTCTTGATTTACTATACTTATTGGCTTCTCTTCAATTACCGGTGGCTTTTCTTCCATCTTAATGACCAATGGTGCGTGCTGCTTACTTTTCTTAGTAATCAACTCTTGTTGTAATTTAACAAGTTCATTTGTAGGAGAAATGCTTACTTTTAATTTTAACCAGTAGTTTTCAAACCAGTTTTTTCCCTTACATTTTTCTTCATCAATCTCGGGAGAGTATTTCCACTCTTGAATTACTTGGTCGCTCATAAGGTCATCTAAAGTCTTTTCAAAAACTTGTCTTATTAGACTTGGTTTTCTATTCATGCTTATCTCCATTACTTGTAATAACCCTTTAGGACCACCAATACTATAAGAATGTGTTAAATGTTGATAGGATTGTTGAATGCGCCAACGCCAACTTAGATATCTGGTTAATCTTTTGTGATATCTCTGTTGCTTGCTGTTATACTCTAGGGCTTTTTTTGATAATAAACCTGTTAGCTTTTCAGAGCCATAGAGATATTTTGATAAAAAGCTTCCTGGTGTAACGTGCATACTCTCTATTCCTAATGTTTTATCCGTATCAATATCTTTTGCAATGATAATTTCATCCATTACAAATAACCTTCGAATTCTTTGCTTTTTATAAGCTAGGCTTTCATTTGGATCTTCTTCATTTAATATCACGATCTCATTATCTTCATTGACATAAATAAAAATACTAGCAAGAGCAGCTAATCGCTCCATAATCTTTAATCTGTCTTCTTTTCGATAATAAGCCTTACCATTTTTGATTTGTTTCATATTACACATATTTAATACTTGTTCGTAATGTACAGGCACAATAGTCTTATCATTTTCCGCACTCTTTACCCAAAGTTCAGTTACAATATCGAGGCAGTCCGCCGTCAAATCATCCATTACTCTTGTTAAAAAAGTAGAATCAATCAGTGTATTCCATCTTTTTAATTCTTCCCTTTGTAATTTCATATCACCATCATCGTGTGACGATACTACCACTAGACTATTTTGTTTATCCTGTAATTGAGCAATCCGTACATTCTTATCTTGGTCATCTGTAAACTTATTCTTAGCAATAGTGTCTGATAAATGGTACATAAACCCTGCATTACTTCGTTCTATATAATCACTCTTAGCCTCTGAATGTAAAGGTAATTCTTTTACGATAATAGGCAGTTTAATTCCAAACTCCATATATAAGTCATCTCTTAGACATTCAAAAATTTCTTCCCTATGATTTTCTAGTTTTGGAAGAATGTCTATCGCTGATAATCCTAAAGCTTCCTTTTTAGAGACCCATTTTACTAGCCTTTCGAAAGTCTGTGATGAATAATTTGAGTTGTAAATTTCCTGTAGATCTCTTTCTACATCTTGATAGAATTGTTGCCATTTATTTAAAACCTTTTCACTTCCCTCAACTCCAGTTAAAAGAGGGTAAGCTATATATAAGGTGTTTTGAAATAGTACTTTTAACTTCTCCACTAATAATCCTCCTAATTGCTTCTAATACAATTATATCAATTGCTACTAATCATTTATACCATGTTAATTCTAATATATTTTAATGTCGTAAAAAGATAGCATACATAGAATACAACCATTAATTATTATGTATGTGACGATTTTATTTAGTGCTTTTATAGCCTCGGCTTCTCTTTCAAGAGAAATGTGGGGATTTGTACTATTAATAATTTTAATTTCAATTTTGTTTCCTTATATTTTTAACATTTTAACTTTTGCTAGAAATAGATGGACTAAATTAGTTTATTTAAAATTTCGTTTTGAGCAGATTTTAGATGAAAGAGAGAGAGAATGATTAAACGTATAAGGGACTGTGAACTCTTTATTTACAGTGTTTTCAATGTATACTTTTATTATATGAATTGAGGATATCAGGGGGTTCGGAGAGAAGTTAATAATTAAGGGGATTTGAATATAAACTAATAATGAAAAGTTTACATTGGAAAATAAGCAAAAGAACCTGGTTTTTAGGCTTCTTTTGCTTATTTATAATTCCAATAGTCTCTTTTTGTTTACTTCTTCGTTTTGACGATCCTGGAGATTATAGTGTTCAAAATGTGTTTGGTTTTACCTTTATAATTATTGTATTTTTGGGTTTTGAAATTACTAAATATAAAATTGTATATAGTACCGTTCCTAGTATTACTATCAATAAGGACATTGAAATATCTGAAATGATGCTAACCCAATCTTTATTTTGAACATATTTGATAATGTCTTTATAAAATATTAAGTTCATAAGGATAAACATTGGTAGACTCCAAAATAAAACAATATTAAATAAATGGAAACTAATATTCAAGAATTAACTTTCGTATTTGTAATAGCAACAATACACTTAGTTTTTATTAGTTTGTAAAACCCTTTTCACTAAATGGAAGTAAAACATGCAACACCTTTCTCATCTTGCGTACCCTTAGTTCTAAAGAAGCAACACCATTCTCAACTCACGTACTATTTCACTAGAATAAGCAACATTTTTCCCGTGTTGCGTACTTATTTCTCTAAAGAAGCAACACCAAACATTTAAATTATTTAATTTCATGTAAAAAAGAAGCAACATTCTTCCCATCTTGCGTACTTATTTTTCTAAAGAAGCAACATTTTTCCCAAGTCGCGTACCTATCTTATTAGTGAAATCAGCCATAAATGCTGTTATATCAGGTGATCTAAGATGTTAAATCACAAGCAATTTATATATTACACAAAAATTCTTTCCCAAGTCGCGTACCCATTTTCCTGAAAAAGGAGCAACACCTTTCCCAAGTTGCGTACCAAAAATCAATTGAATTATCAATAAAGTATTGATATTAAAGGATTTCTCCTTTTCTCATTAAATAGCATCATACAAGAAAAGAGCAACATTCCTTCCCAAGTCGCGTACCAAAAATAAAAATAACAATTTTCTCTATCCCTTGTCGCTCTAAGGCCCATAAGGTGTTGCCTTTTTTGAAATTCTCTCTTAAAGGGCACATTTTTACAAAATTCGATTTGCTATAATCATAATTGGTATATTTTATAGTATTTTTACATATATTTCTGAATTTGTAGAACGGAGGTGAAAAAGATGGGGAAATCATTTGTGATACGTAATCAACGGAGCTTAAATGGGCAAACAACAAACGCAGTTTTAGTAACACTCAAATCTTGGCAAAAGCTTGTGGAAGCATTTGAGGAGAAGTACTACAGTTATAAAGATACTTATTTAGAAGATATTCTACAGCACATGACATACGAAGATCGTATTGCTGATGTGGATGGATTTGTCGGAAGAGCCAAACCATCTTTTTCACGTCGCGCAATGTCTGCACTTGCAGAAAAAACGGGAAGAAAGCATAAATTATACGGCATTACGAATGCTGATCTCGAAGTGTTCTTATATATACATAAGAAATGCTTTACTAATGGTGTCATTCCCAATGTAACCATACATATGATGTGGGAAGATTACAAACAATATAAAGAAGAATTTGCTTATATCCAACACTCTCAATTCTATATCGCTTTGAAAAAGTTAAGCTTACATAACATTATCTCCATTGAAAATGAAATTGATGGCCGTTACACAATTAAACTCACTCATTTTCTGAATGAGGAAGCAGAAAAAGCTAATCCGTATGTATATATTAGTCCTGTTGTATTTACAAAGGCTTTCTTTAAGCTATCTGTAGCGGCTAAGAAGCTATTCTTAGATATCGCAATGCAACAACATACAGAAATAACGTTAAAGCGTTCATTAGATAAGTATGACGAAAGAGGCAATAAAACCCACTTCGGCGGGATGTATCGTTTCTTACATAAAAAATATCCGCATCAAATCCGTGCGGTTATCGATGAATTAACAATTACATTACCATGTACGGGTAGTCCCCTATTCAAAATTTGCAAAATGCAAAAAGGTGTAAAGCATACAAAACGATATACGACATTATATCTGTCTATCCATTCAGACTTTTTATGTACGAAAGAATCTGGAGAAGAACAATACAGGGATCCGTTTACACCAAGAGCTACCTATGCTCGTAAAGCGAAATTCATTGAATCACTTCTACAAGAAATGAATATCGGTGAACTGTCTGCAGACATGAATAAGTTCATTCATGTCTTAAAGCATACTTGTCATCGTCAAATTCGCAGTGTCATTCGTGGGCTTCGTGATATGGTTGATCGAAAAGAAGGATATCCAACGAAAATTGTATATACATTGAAAAAATTATTGCATCAGACATCTCAATATCAAATTCTTGATACAGCAGCGAAAGAAGGTCTCTACCCTCTTATTGCGCAGCACATACCAAAAGAGAGAAATAGTGACCGTGAGCACGCTGTCTTTAATTTTGGTCTACATTATTCTATGTACTCTCTTCATAACATTAAGAAGATGTTTAGAAATGTACATGCACTACTGAAGCAGAAGTTTGCGGTACCAGTGACGGAAGAATCTTATCACCTTAATTATTTAAAGTACCAGGAAGAAACGTTATTTAGAAAATATGCATATGATCAGGGCGTTAATCTTCATGCATATATCGCTTTAGAAATTGAAATGCGTGAAAAACTAAAAGTTCGTGGCCATAAAGAACGCACGATTCCAAGTGATGTACGTGAATGGTTTATCGAGGCAATTGATAAGCTGCCACAAGAAAAACTTCGTGTTATTGAGCTACCAAAGCAGTTTAATTTACTAGAATTTATGCGTACCTTCGAACGTTTAGTACGTGCCGGTGTAACAATAACAGCTCCAGATCAGATGCTAACCGCAATGGAAATAAAATAATAGCAACAAGCTCTCTATTTTTGAAAAAATCGAAAGTGGAGGGCTATTCGTGTTTGGTTTATTCCGCCCTTTTTTTACTAATCTATTTATAAATACATAACTAGAAGGACTTCATGTAAAATGGAGTCCTTCTAGTTATGTATTTATATATAAATCCTCTTCTACCTATAGTAGAATCTCCACACTACACATTAAGTATTCTTTACGTGTAGTAAAATATCCAATTTTATATCTACAAAAAATCAGAAGGATATTAATAAAAATAGTAGATATGAGGACAAATATGATCAAATGTGAATACTATTTTACTAATATTGTTGGGAATACTAGTGCTATTGAATTTATCTAATAAAAATCATCAATAATAATGTGAGTTATGTGTAAATACTGTGTAATGTGAACAAATAGCTACATTCTCTGAACAAAATGTGGATAAACAAAACCCGGATACTTCCCTATTTACCAAAATAAAGAAAAAACACTCTATTTTAAAGGTTGAATAAATATAATATGATTTGTATCAATTTTTTTCCGATTTTATGTAGAAATATATAATTTTCTTTCTGCTTTTTTGTAGAATTGAAATTCTAATAATTATTAAATCTAGGGATACATTTTCTACTATTTATGATTTTTTACGTTCTAATATTAAATTTTTCCTTGTGAGAGTAGATCTCTTCCCCATTTTTGATAGCCTATAAAAGTTTTGTCTTTATTTCTTTTTAATATATAAGATATATATTTATAATAGATTTTATTATTACTAATATGATTGTTAATAAGATTGTTAATAAGATGTCAGACCTAATTGAAAATATTTGTAAAATCCGTTATAAAAATGGTAATTAAACATATCATTACTCCCATGTAAAAGGACAAATCTACGAATCCTTATTAGGACGAGATTTGTCTTTTTTTCATTGAAAATAAAAAACAACATATCAAATCATGGAGTGAACTATCTAAAGAAAATTATTAGGAGTATTTCTATGAGCTAGAAAACAAGACACAGAATATGGCGGTTCTTAAATAAATTGAACATGTCTAAACTTCAGTATATGGTTTTCACCTCTCCTTAATTCCTGATCAATCACTAAGTGATAAGGATTTTATAATCGAAGCAGAAAAAAATTATTAAAACAAACTATACTTTCAACAAAAGGATTAACAGAAGGATAAGTTAAATATCGCCCTCTTATTATGGATAGAAACGCTTTTATAATAGATTTAGTAGTAAACTATGGGTTGTCCTTACAAGAGCTTGTATCGCCTAATATGAGCCATATACAGTTTGTTAGAAATACCTTAGTGGTTCGTGGTGAGAATGGCATAAATAGATATATCATTATAAAAGGATTATACGAAAATTATCTACAAGTACTATAAAACTATTTCGGAACCTTTAAGAGCTAGAAAGTATACAGATAATCCCTATTTGTGGCATTTAATTTTAATCATGGAACATATAGTTGGGTGTACGAAAAAGATGATCAAAAGGCTTTGTATGAGGTTGCTACACAAAAGATGATTCCACTTGAAGTGAAACGAGCAGGGTTGAATAAACGTATCTTGACGCAGCAGATGCGAAATAAATTCATGGTTCGTCTTATTAAGCAAGGCTCTTAATTACTGTTATCATGAGAGGTTTAGAAGTGTATAAACAAGCGATTAGCTGCTTATTTATCTGTATTAGCCTAGATATTTTGTAATGTCAGTGAGATATCAGCCATCATAGAAGTGTTTCTACTCCAACCTAGGAAGCCAAGATATCAATAGGTTTTGTACGGTTCTCTAGCAGAATCTCAGCAATTGTATTACATAATAGTGTCAACGGACTATCTTTTCCCCACTGTAACCTACAAAACAACAATTTCGAGATAAATAGACTTTTTTCATTTCCTCTTTAATTTCTCTATATGTATTCATCATTATAAAACATGCCTCTTCTTTTCTACATAGAAAAAGAGAGTCTGGTCATCTCCCTGTCAAGTAGACAGTAATAAAAAGAGTATTATGCCACGGCCTTTTCCCGATATTCTATCGGGGAAAGGCCGTGAAGTTTTTCTTGGAATCTTTCTGTA